>JAICRD010000028.1 GCA_025937535.1 Chloroflexota bacterium
ACGGCACCACGGCCGTCCCGAAGCCTGGCCCGAAGGCGAGGTACGCGCCGGCTCCGGCCACCAGCAGCACGAGCACCGCGAGGAGCAGGAAGATCGGAGCGCCGCGGCGCCGCCGTGCGACGGGCGGGGGTGGAGGTGCCGGCTCGGGCAGCGGAGCGCGGCGCTGGCGGAGCGCCTCGAGCTCCTCGGTGGGGATGACCAGCACGCCGCGCAGGTAGCGCGGGCAGTTGCCATAGCCGCGCTCCTGGCACACCCGCGTCTGCTGTTCGGCCGAGAGCGGCGCCGGATCGCCGAAGGCAAAGCAGCGGTGCTCGTCGCTGACGCCCTCGATGTAGCCGGTGCGGTCCGACGCCAGGCCGAGGAACGGGCAGATGTGCTCCGGGCGCTCGGCGAGCTTGGCGAACAGCGCGCGGCGCTCGGCCTCGCGAGCAGCCTCGGCCGCGGCCTCCTGCTCGCGCTTGCGACGTCCGAACACTGCCCCTCCTGGATGCGGCGTGCCCGCGGGACCGCGGACGCATCGAGTCTAGCGTGGAGGAACGGCCGCTCGCGACGGCTCGGCCGGACCGGGCGGCATGGTACCAACGCGTCATTGTTGACAGGACGCCACGGACCGTAGTCTTGGCGCACGGAGGCAACGGCACCGGCGAGCAGAGGCGATTCCCATGGCGCTGAACCCGATCGAGGGGACTGAAGAGCGCCGACCGATCCCGCGATCAGGTCGTATCCGACGTTGCTCGGTGCGCCACGTCAGCATCGTCCCGGGTGACACCCCCACCGTTCAGGTCGACTGCCTGCTCGGCGGCGCCGATCACCCCCTGCCGCTCGGCACGATGGACGAGGCGCGCGCCGTGTGCAACGCCTGCACCGCTCGTTCGGTGTGGCGGGAGGACGAGGACTAGGTCCCTGGAGCGCGGCCTGTAAGCCGAGTTCTGTCGTGAGCCGATGCACGCATCGGTCACGGACGGCCATCCATCTATGCGACCTACCCGGGAGCTGAGCGAGCAGCCTCGACGCTCCCCTATTCGGTCTTGCTCCGGCCAGAGCTTGCCGCGTTTCACTCCTTCCGGCGAACCGGCAGGCATCGTCACTGTGGCGCTGGTCCTCGCCTCACGGCGGACGGGCGTTACCCGCTGGCCTGCTCTATGGAGCTCGGACTTTCCTCGGACGCGGCCTTTCGACCGTAGCGCCCGCGGCCGTCCGGCCGCCTCCAGGGACCGCCATTGTAGCCGATTCGAACGGATGTTCGGTCAGTGCCCGTCGATGGCGACGTTGCTGAGCCGATCGGCGTCCTTGTTCAGCGCGCGCGGCACGTGCCCGACGGTGTAGCCGTCCAACGAGCGGAGCAGGGCCATGACCTCGGCATGGATCGGCTTGAGGTCCGGATGCTTGACCCGGTAGATGCCGCTGATCTGCCGCGCGACCAGCTCCGAGTCCATGCGCAGGTCGACATGGCTGGCGCCAAGCCGGCACGCCTCCTCCAGTGCCAATCGCACGGCGGTCCACTCGGCGACGTTGTTCGTTGCGCGGCCCAGCGGCTCGGCGATCTCTGCCACCACGGCGCCATCGGCATCGCGGAGGATCGCGCCGGCGCCCGCGGGACCGGGGTTGCCGCGCGCGGCGCCATCGGTGTGGATCAGCAGCCTCAACGGACGCCGGCCCGGCCGATCTCGCCGGCGACCTCCATGATCGCGCGGGTGATCTTGATGTCGCGCGGGCATGCCTCGACGCAGTTGAAGATGGTTCGGCAGCGCCACACGCCGTCGGGATCGGCCATGATCTCGAGCCGCTCCTGCTTGATCGTGTCGCGCGAGTCGACGATGAAGCGATGGGCGTTCACGATCGCCGCCGGCCCGACGTATGACTGGTCGGCCCAGAAGACAGGACACGCCGTCGTGCACGCCGCGCACAGGATGCAGCGGCTGGTGTCCTCGTACCGCTCGCGATCGGCCGGCGACTGGCGCCGCTCCTTGCCGTCGGCGGGCAGCTCGTCGTCGTTGACGAGGAACGGCTTCACCGACTTGTACTGCTCCCAGAAGGGCTCCATGTCGACGAGCAGGTCCTTCACCAGCGGAAGGCCGATGATCGCCTCGACCGTGATGACCGGGCCGGCATCTTTGATCAGGTACTCGCAGGCCAGCCGGTTACGGCCGTTGATGATCATCGCGTCGGAGCCGCACACGCCGTGCGCGCACGACCGGCGGAAGGTGAGCGTGCCGTCCTGGTACCACTTCACCTGGTGCAGCAGGTCGAGCACCCGATCCGTCGGCTCGGCCTCGACCTCGTAGCTCTCCCAGTGCGGCTCCAGATCCCGCTCGGGGTTGTAGCGCTTGATCTTGAGCGTGACGTTCATCGGTTCAGTACACCCGCGGCTTCGGCTCGAACTTCGTCACCGTCACCGGCTTGTAGTCGAGGCTGATGGCGCCCGTCTCCGGGGAGCGGCGGGCGAAGCTGTGCTTCAGCCAGGCCACGTCGTCGCGATCGGGGAAGTCCTCGCGCGCGTGGGCGCCGCGCGACTCCTTGCGCGCCAGCGCCGACTCGACCGTCGCCTGTGCGCAATCGAGCAGGAACTCGAGCTCGAGTGCCTCACCGAGATCGGTGTTGTAGCGGCAGCCCTTGTCGTCCACCAACAGGTGCTGCGCCCGCTCGCGGAGGGCGGCCACCTCGTCGCGGCACTCGGTCAGCAGCGCCTCGGTGCGGTAGACGCCGCACTTGGTGAACATCACCTCCTGGAGCTCGGTGCGGATCGTTGCCGGGCGCTCACCACCGGTCGAGGCCAGCAGCGCGTTGATGCGCGCCTGGGTCGCGGCCACCGCATCGGCGTCGACGGCGGCCGCCGGGAGCTCCTCGAGATCGGTCGCCATGCGCTTCCCGGCGCGGCGGCCGAAGACGAGGATGTCGAGCAACGAGTTCGTTCCCAGGCGGTTGCCGCCGTGGACCGAGACGCAGGCCACCTCGCCGGCGGCGTAGAAGCCGGGGACGATCGTGCCGTCCGCGGCGCCAAGCACGCGGCCGTCGATGTCGGTCGGCACGCCGCCCATGGCGTAGTGCGCGGTGGGCTGGATCGGCACGAGGTCGTGCAGCGGGTCGAGCCCGAAGTACGTCCGGATGAAGCCGCTCATGTCGGGCAGCTTGTGCTCGAGCACCTCGGCGCCCAGGTGGCGCACGTCCAGGTGCACGTAGTCCTTGCCGCCGATCCCCCGTCCCTCGGCGATCTCCAGGTAGATGCTGCGGCTGACCACGTCGCGCGAGGCGAGGTCCTTCATGGTGGGCGCATAGCGCTCCATGAAGCGCTCGCCGTTGTCGTTGACCAGGAATCCACCCTCGCCGCGCATCGCCTCCGACAGCAGGAAGCCGAGCTTGTACATGCCGGTCGGGTGGAACTGGAAGAACTCCATGTCCTCCAGCGGGAAGCCGCGCCGGTACGGGATGGCCATCCCGTCGCCGGTCAGGGTGTGGGCGTTCGACGTGACCTTGAAGACCTTGCCGTAGCCGCCGGTCGCGAAGAGCACGGATCGGGCCCTGAAGGCATGCAGCTCGGTGGTGGCGAGCTCCAGCGCCAGCACGCCGGCGACGCGGCCCTTCGGCCCGTCGGGGAGGATCAGGTCGAGCACCTGGTACTCGTCGAAGAAGGTGACCTCGTGCTTGATGCATTGCTGGAAGAGGGTCTGCAGGATCGCGTGCCCGGTGCGATCGGCGGCGAAGCAGCTCCGCCGCACCGGCCCCTCGCCGTAGTTGCGGGTGTGGCCGCCGAAGCGACGCTGGTTGATGAGGCCGTCCTCGGTACGGTCGAACGGCAGCCCCAGGTGCTCGAGGTTGATGATGGTCTCGATCGCATCGTGGCACATGATCTCGGCCGCGTCCTGGTCGACCAGGTAGTCACCGCCCTTGACGGTGTCGTACCAGTGCCACTCCCAGTGGTCCTCCTCCGTGTTGCCGAGGGCGGCGCACACGCCTCCCTGGGCGGCTCCGGTGTGGCTCCGACTGGGGTACAGCTTGCTGATGACGCCGATCCGGGCCTCCGGCCCGAGGTCTCGCTTCAGCTCCAGCGCGGCATACAGCCCGGCGCCACCGGCGCCGACCACGACCGCGTCCAGCTCGTGGATCCGCGCCGGCGGAATGGCGGGACGCCCGGTGACGAGGGTCACGAGAACGGTCCCGTCGGCGGCGCGGTGTCGGGATTGAAGAAGGCGATCACCCCCATGCCGAGCACCAGCCACACGACGCTGAGGACGAGCAGGATGCCGATGAGGAGGCTGCGCCCGGTGCGGTTGGTGACGTAGTCGGTGATGACGATCTTCGCGCCGCGCGCCCCGTGGATGAACGCCAGCAGCAGGAGCAGCAGGTCGTAGATGCGCCAGAACGGGCTCCCCCATCGGCTCTGCACGAAGGCGAAGTCGATCTCCCCGCCGGTGAGCTCCACCAGCACGTGCATGATGAACATGTGGCCCAGCGCCAGGATCACGAGCGCGAGGCCCGAGAGGCGCATGAAGTACCACCAGAACCGATCGCTGCCGGATGCCTCCGGCCGCGGCCGTGCCGCACGCGACGGGTTTGTGTAGATGGTGCGAGCCGGGCGAACGGTGGTCGTCATCGGCTCAGGCCCCCCACGGCATGAACGGGCGCAGCATGATGATGCTGAGCGGGATCATCGAGACGATCGTGGCGCTGACCACGCCGTACGTCATCGGCCGGTAATAGACGGTCAGGCTGGGCCAGAAATCCATGGCGATGACGCGCAGCCCGTTCAGGGCGTGGTACACGAGCGCCGCCATGAGCACGACCTCACCGAGGCGGGCCGGCAGGTTCTTGAAGATGCCGACCGCGGCGTTGTACACGTCCGGGCCGAACAGCACGGTCGACGTCTCGACGATGTGCATGAAGAGGTAGAGCAGCACACCCAGCCCGCTGGCTCGGTGCCCCAACTGCGCCAGCTGCGCCCATGAGATGCGGTAGCCGAACAGGGTGATCACGTTGGCGGTGCTCTACCTCCACGGGGGCCGCCAGACGGCGGCGCGGACTAGCGGCAGACCGATTCTATCGGCTGCCCCGGGTCGGCGCTGCGCAGTGTGGCCAGGGAGTGTGCGGCCGATGCCACGTGGTCGCCAGATTCGAGCTCATCGTGGCGAGCCGTGCGCGGTGCGTGCCGCAGCAGCCGCTGGCCCGCGTACCTTCCGGCGGCGGCGCGTTGTCAGGGCGGGAAGGGTCCAGATTCACACCAGGTGGGCGTTACGCGTCTGTTTGCGCCGCGAACCGTCCGGATTCACACCGGGTGAGCCGGACGGGACGATTCTGACCGGTCGCCCGGAGCGGCCCGGCGTAATGCTCACTCCGTGTGAATTCGGCGCGTTCGCACAATGCCGCGACGGATGGTCAGGCGGCGCGCACCCTCGTCGCGACCGCCTCGCCGAACTCCCGGGTCCCGGCCGCGCCGCCAAGGTCGTACGTCACCGTCGTGCCCTCCGCGATCACCGCGCGAACGGCGGACTCCACGGCATCGGCGGCCGCGGTCTCGCCGAGATGGCGCAGCATGAGCGCGCCGGACAGGATCAATGCCGTCGGGTTCGCCTTGTTCTGGCCCGCGTACTTCGGCGCCGAGCCGTGGACGGGCTCGAACACGGCAGCCTTCTCGCCGATGTTGGCGCCGGGCGCCACGCCGAGCCCACCGACCAGCCCGGCCGCAAGGTCCGAGACGATGTCCCCGTACAGGTTCGGCAGCACGAGGACGTCGTACAGCTCCGGCTTCTGGACCAGCTGCATGCACATGTTGTCGACGATGCGGTCCTCGAACTCCACGCGGCCCGCATAGTCGGCGGCGACCTGCCCCACGGACTCCAGGAAGAGGCCGTCGGACAGCTTCATGATGTTCGCCTTGTGGACTGCCGTGACCTTCTTGCGGCCGTTGGCGACCGCGTACTCGAAGGCGTAGCGGGCGATCCGCTGGGAGGCCGCGCGGGTGATGATCTTGATGCTCTCGGCGGCGTCGGGGCCGACCATGTGCTCGATCCCGGCGTACAGGTCCTCCGTGTTCTCTCGCACGATGATGAGGTCGACGTCCTCGTAGCGGGTCTCGACCCCCTTCATCGACCGCGCCGGACGCACGTTCGCGTACAGCTCGAGCGCCTGGCGCAGCCCGACGTTGACGCTGCGGAAGCCGGAGCCGACGGGCGTCGTGATGGGTCCCTTGAGGGCGATGCCGTTGGCGCGAATCGACTCGATGACGCGATCGGGCAGCGGCGTGCCCTCGCTGGCGATCGTCGCCTCACCGGCCTGCTGGACGTCCCACTCGAAGCCGAGGCCGGTCGCCTCGAGCACCTGCCTGGCCGCGTCGGCCAGCTCCGGACCGATGCCATCGCCGGGAATCAGCGTGACGGCGTAGCTCAACGGGTTCACCTCGCGTGCGGCCGGTCAAAGCGCCGGCGTACGGGATCAGAGTCTAGGCCGATGGCGGCGCGAGCGCCGCATCGGTCAATGGTGGCCCAGCTCGGCCAATCGCCGGGTCATGAGCTCATCGGCGGCGACGACGCTGTCCGAACTGCCGCTGACCGCCTCCAGGAAGGCCGGGCGCGGCAGGCGGAAGGCCTCGACCGGCTCACGGGCGATGACCGATGCCGTGCGGGGCCGCTCGCTCAGCAGCGCGATCTCGCCGAAGCCGTCGCCCTCGGCGAGGGTCTTCACGTGGGTCCCGTCGTGGACGACGTCGACCGCGCCCGAAGCCACGACGTAGAAGCAGTCACCGGCATCGCCCTGGGTGAGCACGGCCGTGCCCTTCTCGTAGCGGACCTGCTCGAGGCTGCCGGCAAGATGCTCCATCACCGTCAGCGGCAGCGGCGCGAACATCGGGATGCGCCGCAGGACCGCCAGCTCACGATGCGGCACGACAGCGGCCGCATCGGCGCGCCGCAGGATCGGGAACGTGGCGATGGCGAGGACCGGCAGGAAGAGGCCGGTCGCGACCAGGGCAGCCTGCAGCCCGACCAGCTGAACCAGCAGCGGCACGGCAGCCGCGCCGATCGTCATGCCCAGTGCGGCGACGCTCTCCAGAGCGCCGAACACGCGGGCGCGGACCGCATTCGGCACGCAGCGCTGGAGCAGGGTGAAGCCGGCGACGTCGAGCGAGGCGTTCGCCGCCCCGACCACGCCGAGCAGTACGAAGGCGAACGCCGGATGCGGGACGAAGCCCAGCAGGGCGATCGGCAGGCTCCACATGGCCAGCGCGATCGCGAACGGCAGCGCCAGGAGGCCACCGGTCACGAGCGTCATGGCCAGCGTCGCGCCGATGAGGCCGCCACCGCCGATGGCCGAGGTGAGGTAGCCGACGCCGGACTCGCCGATGCCCAGCAGCTCGACGGCGGTCGCCACGATCAGCACCGTCAGCGCCCCGCGCACGATCGTCTGGCTGCCGAACAGGCCGACGACGAGACCGGCGGACGGGTAGCGACGCAGGGCGCCGAAGCCGGCCAGCATGTCGAGCAGTCGGCGCGATCCGCCTGGTGCGACCGCTGGAGCCGTCCGTCGGACCGCCACCACCTCGAGCGACAGGACGGCCACGGCCGCGAGGCCGAACGATGCGGCCGATGCGCTCAGTCCGAGCTCGGGGCCGCCGACCATGAGCAGGGCGCCGGCCACGACCGGTCCGACGAGCGCGCCGATGCCCTCCCCCAGCGTGATCGTGGCGTTTCCGGCGACCAGCTCCTCCGGCGAGCGCGCGAGGGCGGGCATCAGCGACAGCGTGGTCGCGCGGTTCAGGCCGATCATCAGCCCCTCGACGACGACCGCCACCAGCACGAGCGTGATCGACACGCCGGCGAAGGCGCTCGCCGCCACGACGGCCACGGTCAGCCCGCGCATGACGTGGACGGCGAGCAGCACGCGCGCCTTCGGGAAGCGGTCGGCGAACGAGCTCAGGACGGGGGCCAGGAAGCCGGACGGCAGCGAGCGGAAGGTCGTCACCAGGCCAGCTGCCAACACGCCCCCCTGGGCATAGGCATAGACCAGCAGGCTGACGACGTAGGCGCCATCCGCCGCCAGGGCGAGAAGCCAGCCGAGCTGGACGCGACGCATCGATTCGTTGGCCGCGACCCGGCGCAACGTGCCGACGAGCATCATCGGCCCGGGCAGCGCAGCATGGCTGTCAGGGTAGCGCCCATGCCAAGGCGGTCGCGACGGGCGAGGGCCACGCGCGGCTACAATCGAGGCATTCCCGCGTCGGCTGAACCCCTCCGAGCGTGCGCGCCGACGCCACGCAACAGGAGACGCGAGTGAAGCTGCAGGAGTATCGGTCGAAGGAAATCCTCGACCGCCACGGCGTGCCGCTGCTGGCCGGTCGCACCGCGACGACGCCGGAGGAGGCGCGCGCCGCTGCCGAGGAGATCGGCGGGCCGGTGGTGGTCAAGGCGCAGGTGCTGGTCGGTGGCCGCGGCAAGGCCGGCGGCGTGAAGCTGGCGAGCGACCCGGACGAGGCCGAGCAGAAGGCGCGCGAGATCATCGGCCTCGACATCAAGGGCATCACGGTCCGGACCGTGCTCGTCGCGCCGGCCGCCGAGATCGCGCACGAGTACTACCTCGGCCTCATCCTCGATCGCGCGGCAAAGGCGATCACCGTCATCGCGTCGGCGGAGGGCGGCGTCGAGATCGAGGAGACGGCTCGTACGAACCCCGACGCGATCCTGCGGCTCCCGCTCCATCCGCTCATCGGCCTCCAGGAGCACCAGTCGCGGCGCGTCGCCTTCTTCCTGGGCATCCCGGCCGACCTGCGCAAGGACTTCGGTCGCGTCATGCGCGGGCTGTTCGACGCCTTCGTCCAGTCCGATGCGGACCTCGCCGAGATCAACCCCCTGGTCGTGACCGATGACGGCCGGCTGCTCGCGCTCGACGCGAAGATCGTGCTCGACGACTCGGCGCTCCCCCGCCATCCGGACCTCGAGGCGATGCGCGACCTGAACGAGGAGGAGCCGTCGGAGATCGCCGCCCGCGAGGCGGGCATCAGCTTCATCAAGCTGGACGGCAACATCGGCTGCATGGTCAACGGCGCCGGCCTGGCGATGACGACCATGGACCTCGTCAAGCTCGCCGGTGGCGAGCCGGCGAACTTCCTCGACATCGGCGGTGGCGCCAAGGCCGATAAGGTGACCGCGGCCTTCAGGATCATCCTGGACGATCCGAACGTGAAGGCCATCCTGATCAACATCTTCGGCGGCATCACCCGCGGCGACGAGGTCGCCCGCGGCATCGTCGAGGCACGATCCCAGCTGGAGCGCGAGGTGCCGATGGTGGTGCGCATCGTCGGCACCAACGAGGCGGAGGCGAAGCCGATCCTGGCCGAGGCGCAGCTCATCACCGCGGACTCGCTCGACGACGCGGCCGCGAAGGCCGTCGCGGCGGCAGGCGGTGCGGCGTGAGCATCCTCGTCAATGCCGATACGCGGCTGCTGGTCCAGGGCATCACCGGACGCGAAGGCGAGTTCCACTCGACCGCCATGCTCGAGTACGGCACGAACATCGTGGCCGGCGTGACCCCCGGCAAGGGCGGCCAGACCGCGCTCGACGGTCGCGTGCCCGTGTTCGACACCGTGGCCGATGCGGTCGAGCAGGCCGGCGCCAACGCCTCGTGCATCTTCGTGCCGGCCGCGTTCGCGCCCGATGCGATGCTCGAGGCATCCGAGGCCGGCATCCCGCTCGTGATCTGCATCACCGAGAACGTCCCCGCGCTCGACATGCTGCGCGTCTACCACGTGCTTCGGGCTCGCGGCACGCGGCTCATCGGGCCCAACTGCCCCGGGCTGACGAGCGTCGACGAAGCCAAGGTCGGGATCATCCCCGGCAACATCCACCGGCGCGGGCCGGTCGGGCTGGTGAGCCGCTCGGGCACGCTCACCTACGAGGTGGTCCAGGCCATGACCGATGCCGGCATGGGCCAGACGACCTGCGTCGGCATCGGCGGCGACCCGATCATCGGGACGAGCTTCATCGACGTGCTCGACATGTTCAACCAGGATCCGGAGACCGAGGCGATCGTGATGATCGGCGAGATCGGCGGCGAGGAGGAGGAGAAGGCGGCTGCCTTCTGCGCGCGCGAGGTGGGCAAGCCGATGGCGGCCTTCATCGCCGGCCGGACCGCTCCACCCGGGCGGCGCATGGGCCACGCCGGCGCGATCATCAGCTCGGGCGGCGGCGGTACCGCCGAGTCGAAGCGCACTGCCCTCGAGGAGGCCGGCATCCGGGTCGCCGACTCGCCGTCCCACATCCCGCAGTTGCTGCGCGACGCCGGCGTGGGTTGATCGACTAACGCTTCAGCGCTGCCTCCATCAGCGGCTCGGCAACCTGCGTGGCGACGGCTCGCAGGCCATGGGGTGCCGACGCTGGCGCGATGCCGAGGATGACGTGCGTCGCACCCGCCTCCAGGAGCTCGAGCGACGTCTCGCGCGCCGCTCGCAGCTCGGTCGGCGAGGTCCCGCACGCGATTTGCGCGGCGAACGAGAACGCATCCGGGTCGCGGCCTGCCGCCTCGAGCGTCGAGCGCAGCGCCTCCCGCTTCTCGGAGAAATAGGCCACGTCGCCGGGCCGGTTGCCCGGCAGCGGCCAGCCGGACGCGTAGCGTGCGGCCAGCGCCATTCCCCGTCGCTTCTGTCCGCCCAGCCAGATCGGCGGCCCACCCGGTCGCACGGGGGCAGGAAGGTTCGCGGCATGGCGCAGCGGGAAGATCGGATCGTCCAGCGTGACGCCGTCCGGCTCCGCCGCCGCCGGTGAGAAGAGCGCCTCGAGCACGCGGAGCGCGGACTCGAGGCGGTCGTAACGCTCGGGCAGCGGTGGGAGCGAGATGCCGTACGACTCGTGCTCGCCGATGTGCCAGCCGGCTCCCATGCCGAGGATGAAGCGGCCTCCGGTCACGCTATCGAGCACGGTGGCCGCCTTGGCCGTCACGGCCGGATGTCGAAAGGTATTGGCCGCGACGGCGATGCCGACCCACTTGCCCGGGACGCGCCGCGCCAAAGCAGCCGCTGTGGTGAACGCTTCGAACGCGGGGCCGCCGCGCTCACGGCTGGCATCCGAGAGGTGATCGCTCATCCAGCCGGCGTCGAAGGCATCCAGCTCGCCGGCCAGCGCCCACGTCTCGTCAAGGCGCTGCCAGTCAAGGCCGACGCTGCCGGTTGCCGCGAGCCGGAAGCCGACGAGCCCCGGCCGTTCAGGAAGCTGTTCCACCGTCACCATCGATGGACAACAGCTCCCACAGCACCCCGTTCAGGGCTCGCGGATGGACGAACGCGACGTCACCGTGCGCGCCGGCGCGCGGTTCGCGATCGATGAGCTCGGCCTCGCGAGCTGCCAGCTCGTCCAGCGCGCGGGGTAGATCGTCGGTTTGCAGGCAGACGTGGTGGAGCCCCTCGCCGCGTGCCGAGAGGAAGCGCGCGACGCCGCTGTCGCCGTCGATCGGCTCCACCAGCTCGATACGCGCCGCGGGCGCCGGCCCGGTGGCGACGAAGCAGAGCCGGACGCGCTGCGACTCGAAGACGAACGGCTCGCCCTCCGGTTCGAGCCCGAACAGCGACCGATAGCGCGGCAGCGCCTCGTCGATCGAGCGCACCACGATGGCGACGTGATGGATCGGCCCGGCCCTCACGGTCGATGCTCGCCCCACACTCGGCGCAGCGAATGGCTGATCTCGCCGAGCGTGACGTCGACCTCGACGCAGGCGCGGATGCGCGGCAGCACGTTCTCGGTGCCCGCCGCTGCGGCCTCCAGCGCGCGAATGGCGGCGTCGGCAGCTGCCTGGTCCCGCCGCTCACGGACGGCCCGCGTCCGTTCGACCTGCTGCGCCTCCAGCTCGGGGTCGATGACCTGCGCCTGGGGCCGCTGCTCGTCGCCCTCGTCGGTGAAGCGGTTGACGCCGACGATGATCCGCTCGTCCGACTCGACGGCACGCTGGACCTCGTATGCGGCATCGCCGATCGCGTCCTGCTGGTAGCCGCCGGCGAGTGCGGTCAACGTCCCGCCCAGCTCGTCGATGTGCTCGAGCTCCGCCATCGCGCGTTCGAAGATCTCGTCGGTCAGCGACTCGACGTAGTAGGAGCCGGCCAGCGGGTCGACGGTCGCGGCCACCCCTGACTCGTTATACAACACTTGTTGCGTTCGGAGCGCGAGCCGTGCGGTGGCCGGCGTCGGCAGCCCGAGCGCTTCGTCCAGGGCGTTGGTGTGCAGCGACTGGGTCCCGCCCAGGACCGCCGACAGCGCCTGCACCGTGGTGCGCACGACGTTGACGTCGGGCTGCTGGGCGGTGAGGGTCGATCCCCCGGTCTGAACGTGGAAGCGCATCGCCATCGACCTGGGATCGGTCGACCCGAAGCGGTCGCGCGCGATGGTCGCCCAGACTCGACGCGCGGCGCGAAACTTCGCGACCTCCTCGAGCAGGTCGTTGTGCGCCGCGAAGAAGAAGGAGAGGCGTGGCGCGAAGTCGTCGAAGGCGAGCCCGGCGCGCAGCGCCGCATCGGCATAGGCGATGGCGTTCGCCACCGTGAAGGCGACCTCCTGGACGGCCGTCGAGCCCGCCTCGCGGATGTGATAGCCGCTGATGCTGATCGTGTTCCACTGCGGCAGCTCGGCGCGGCAGTAGGCGAACAGGTCGGTGACCAGGCGCATCGATGGCTCGGGCGGATAGATGTACGTGCCCCGCGCGATGTACTCCTTGAGAATGTCGTTCTGGACCGTCCCGCGCAGCTGGTGCGGATCGGCGCCACGCCGCCGAGCGACCGTCTCGTACAGCACCAGAAGGATGGCGGCGGTGGCGTTGATCGTCATCGAGGTGGAGACCTCGGCCGGGTCGATGCCGTCGAGCAGGATCTCCATGTCGGCGACCGAGTCGATCGGCACGCCGGTGCGGCCGACCTCGCCGGCGGCCATCGGGTCGTCCGAGTCGTAGCCCATCTGCGTCGGGAGGTCGAACGCGACGCTCAGCCCGGTCTGACCACGCTCCAGCAGGTATCGGAATCGCCGATTCGTCTCCTCGGCCGACCCGAAGCCCGCGTACTGGCGCATGGTCCATGGACGTCCGCGATAGCCGTCGGGATGGACGCCGCGCGTGTACGGAAAGCCCCCCGGCTGACCGAGCTGTTGCTCGGGGTCGAAGCCGTCGAGCTCGGATGGGCCGTAGACCGGCTTGATCTCGATGCCGGAGGTGGACCGATACGGACGCGCCTCCGCGCGCTCGGGATCGCTCATGGGAGATCGATTGTAGACTCGACCCATGCCACCGGGTGCCTACGCCATCATCGGCATGTTCGCCGTCGTGTCGCTGCTCAGCGGCGCCATCGCCACGGCGTTGCTCGGACCGAGGCGTCCGGCGGCCGCCGTCTTGCCGGCGCTGGCCGCATTCGGCTCGCTGTACATCGTCGGTCACCGGCTGGCCCTGGGCATCGGCCCGGAGGTCGGCCTGTTCGGGTTTCGGATCTCGCTGCTGTTCGACGCGATCGTGGCGCTCGTCGTGGCCATGCTCGCGGCTGCCGCGCAGTCGGCGGCGCTCCGACTACTCCAGCCGAAGGAGCGGAGCGCCGGTCGCGACGGTCTGGCCTGAGGTCACGGCCACCTCGATCACTCGACCGGCGCGGGGCGCGCGCACCTCGTTCTGCATCTTCATCGCCTCGATCGTCAGGAGCGGAGCCCCGGCCTCCACTTCGTCGCCCGGCCCGACGGCGATGGCGACGATGAGCCCCGGCAGCGTTGCCTTCACGTCGACCGGACCCGCCTGCGCCCGGGCGGCGGTATCGGCCGCGGCCAGGACGCGCTCGCGCCACGTCCGCACGCTGACCGGGATGCGTCGGCCGCGGAGGGTGACGGTCCAGTCGCTCCCCGACCCCTCGACCAGCACGATGAGCGACCGCTCGGCATTCGCGAGCCGCGCGACGCCATGGGCCGCGTCCACCCACTCGAAGCGCCAGCGGGTATCGGCCGTCACGAGCTCGTCGCCGATGCGCACCTCGTAGTCGGCCATCAGCGCAACCCCTCTCGGCGGGCGAGGTCGCCCCATCGCGACCCGCTGTGCGCCGGCGCGGCCGTCGGGGCCGTGGTCGATGTGGCCAGGCGCGCCTCGCTAACCGCCAGCGCCACGAGTGCGCGATCGGCATCGCTCAACGCCGGTCCGCCGCGCCAGCGTTCGGCGATGAGGGACGTGTCATAGGCACCCGACGCGAACGCGTCGTCGTCCACCAGCCAGCGGAGGAAGCCGGCATCGGTCTGGAGCCCACCGATGAGCGTCTCGTCGAGTGCCCGACGCAGCCGGTCGATGGCCGTAGGGCGGTCGGCCGCATGCACCATGAGCTTGGCGAGGAGCGGGTCGTACTCGGGACGGAGGTTGGTGTCCTCCTCCATGCCGGCGTCCACCCGGACGCCGGGGCCCTCCGGCATGCGCCACGCGCCGACCCGCCCGCTGGTCGGGCGAAAGCCGTCATACGGATCCTCGGCGTAGAGGCGCACCTCGATCGCATGGCCGTGCCGCGGCGCCTCGACGACCTCGGCCGGGAGGCGTTCCCCCGCCGCGACTCGGATCTGCCAGGCGACGAGGTCGAGCCCGGTGACGAGCTCGGTGACGCCGTGCTCGACCTGGAGGCGGGTGTTCATCTCCAGGAAATAGTGCCTGCCGTTGGCATCGAGGAGGAACTCCACCGTGGCCGCATTGTGGAACTCCACCGTGCCGGCCACGCGGCGTGCGCTGTCGAACAGGGCCTCGCGCGTGGGCCCGTCGACGCCCGGCGACGGGGACTCCTCGACCAGCTTCTGGTGGCGCCGCTGGACGGAGCAGTCGCGCTCGCCGAGCACTGCCAGTGCGCCGTGCTGGTCACCGAGCAGCTGCACCTCGACGTGCCGCGCCGGCGCCACCAGGCGCTCGACGTAGATGGTCCCATCGCCGAAGGCCGACGCCGCCTCGCGGCGCGCGGCAGCCAGCCCCTCGGCCAGGTCCTCGTCCCGGTCGATGCGGCGCATCCCTCGCCCGCCGCCGCCGGCCGCGGCCTTGAGCATGACCGGGAATCCGATCTTCCCGACCTCGCCCATGTCGTCCTCGAGCGCCACGGTCGTTCCGGGCACGATCGGAACGCCGGCGCGTTCGGCGGATTGGCGAGCGGCCAGCTTGTTGCCGAGGGAGGCGAGCGCGGAGGCCGGCGGACCGATGAAGACGATGCCTGCCTCTTCGACGGCCCGGGCGAAGTCGGCGTTCTCGGAGAGGAAGCCGTAGCCGGGATGGATCG
>JAICRD010000129.1 GCA_025937535.1 Chloroflexota bacterium
AGCAGAAGAGGCGATCGCGCTGGTAGTCGTGCAGCCGGCTGACCGCGACGGGCGCGAGGCCGATGGCGACCGCGGTGAGGACGCCCATCCATCCCAGGCTGGCGCCGCTCATGAACAGCATGCCGATGAGGATCGCGACGAAGACGAGGGCCGTGCCGAGATCGGGCTGGAGGAAGACCAGCAGCGTCGGCAGCGCCATCAGGGCGCCCGCGATCACGATCGTCGACAGCCGGCCGATGCGCTCGCGCCGCCCCGCCAGGAACGCGGCCAGCACGGTGATCATCAGCACCTTGCTGACCTCGCTGAACTGGAAGTCGAGCCCGGCAACGGTGACCGACATCTGCGCGCCGAAGAGGGTCGTGCCAACGGCCATCGTCAGTGCCAGCAGGGCCAGCACCACGAGGTAGATCGGCGTCGCAAGCGTGCGCAGCCAGTGATAGTCGACGCTCGCGGCGACGAAGAACAGGGTGAGGCCGATGGCGGCCCAGATCAGAGTCTTGACCGTCTGTGACATGCCGGCCGATGCGGAGGGATCGTTGAAGGCCGCCGAGTAGCCCATCACGACGCCGATGCCGATGAGCAGCAGCACGTACAGGAGCAGCTGCGCGTCGAAGTGGCGCCAGTCGCGTCCCTTGAATGTCTCAACAAACGTTGCAGTTGCGACGCCCATCGGTCAGTTCGCCGTCACGAGGCTGAAGTCGTTCGGGTCCAGGCGCAGATCCTGGTCGAGGCCGTAGTAGAGCTGGAGGAAGTACTTGACGACCTCGGCCGAGACGTTGCCCGGCACGACGGCCGAATAGCTGAAGGACAGGACCGCCAGATCCGCGTCGGTGGCGCCGGCAGCGCTCGGGAGGTACGCGACGAACCACGAGTGGAACGGCAGCGTGCCCTCCTCGGTGAGCTCGCCGAACTCCGCCGTGCCGGTCTTGCCGGACAGCGCTCCGGGCAGGTCAAGGTCGCGGATGTTGTAGGCATGCCCCGACGTGATGACCTCGCGCGCGCCGATGCGCATGGTCTGCAGGGTCGACGGATCGGCGGCCAACGTCCGGATCGCCTCGGGTGCGTACTCGCGGGTGAGCTCGCCGTCGGCGTTCGTCTCGCCGCGGACGATCATCGGCCGCATCAGCGTCCCGCCGTTCGCGACGGCCGCGTAGGCATTGAGCACCTGGAGTGGCGTCACGGCGATCACGTTCTGCCCGATGCCGGCCTGTGCCAGCTCGCCGGTGAAGACGCCGGCACGGCCCTGGGCGCGCGCCCATTCGGTGCTGGCGATGATGCCCTCCTCCTCGCCCGGCAGCGCGATCCCCGACAGCTCGCCGAAACCCAGCTCGTGCGCCCACTTCGCCAGCGGATCGACGCCCGTGTGCACGGCCATCTGGTAGAAGAAGGTGTCCGAGCTCTTGGCGAAGGCATCCACCATGTCGAGCGGACCGAACCCGGCCCGATTCCAGTCATAGAGGCACTCGCCCTCCGGCGCGCCCGGGATCTGGTAGCAGCCGTACGTCGGCCACTGCTGCGAGGCCGTCGTCACGCCCTCCTCCATCGCGGCGATGCCGGTGACGAGCTTGTAGGTCGAGCCTGGCGGGTAGATATCGCTGATGGCGTGGTTGCGCAGCGGGCGGTTGGGATCGGCGAGATAGACGTTGAAGTCGTCGACGCCGATGCCCGCGGCGAACTTGTTGTTGTCGTAGGCGGGCAGTGACACCATCGCCAGGATCTCGCCGGTCTGGGGGTTCATCACGATCGTGACGCCCTGGCTCACGTTTGCGGCCTCCATGCCCCACAACAGTGCCGTTTCGGCAAGGCGCTGGACGTCGGCGTCGATCGTCAGCATCAGGTTCTTGCCGGCCACCGGCTCGCGCACGGTCTCGATGACCTTCAGCCGGCGCCCCGAGGCGTCCCGCTCCACGCGCTGCGTGCCGTACGTCCCGCGCAGCTCGTCCTCGAACGACGCCTCGACGCCCGCCCGGCCGATGACGTCGTCGGGCAGGTAGCCGTCCTGCTCCAGCTCCGACAGCTCCTCGCGGTTGATCGGTCCGGTGTAGCCGATGACGTGTGACAGCAGCGGACCGCCCGGACTGCCGGTCTCGTCGAGGTAGCTGCGCATCGGCTCGACCTCGACCACGATGCCGGGCAGGTCTTCCGCGCGCTCGCCGATGACGAGCGCCGCCTCGCGGGTCACGCCGCGCTCGACCGGCACGAGGTCGTACGGAGAGCCGCGGAAGGCATCCAGCCGATCGCGCATCACGGCTTCGTCACCGCCGGTGATGCGCGCCACGCGTGCCAGGACGGATCGGATGCGGCTCTCCGGCAGGTCGGCGGGACGGACCTTGACGGTCCAGGACGGGACGTTGACGGCCACCGGCCGGCCGTCGCGGTCGAAGATGAGTCCGCGCGCCGCTGGGAGCGCTACCTCCACGGTGCGGTCGGCTGTCGCGCGGCGGGTGTACTCGTCGCCGTTGACGACCTGGAGCTGAAAGAGGCGACCCCCGAGCGCCACCAGGAGGAACAGCGCCGCGACGCCGAACGCCACGAACCGCGCGCGCGATCGGCGTAGGTCGAGCCGGCCGTCGTTCACATCGGCCATGACGTCACCAGGCCGGCAGCTCGTCGACGGCCCATCGGCTCATGGCCGCACGCATGGGGTACACCAGCAGCGCGGCGATGGCCGCGTTGAGCAGCGCCGCGCCCAGGATCACGCCGGTCGGAATGCCGACGATCGACGCGTCGCTCACGAGCTGGCTGATGCCGAGGCTCGCGACGTCCGCAACGATCGATCCTGCGAACGCCGCGAGGACGGGGTAGATCCACACCATCCTGCCGAGCATGCGTCCGCCGCCCGCCGTGAGGGCCGCCACGAGGAGCATCGTCAGCGGCACCGATCCGAGCGGCTCCCCCACGAGAAGATTGGCGGTCAGGCCGGCCACGAAGGCCCAGGTGATGCCCGGCATGAAGCCGATGATGGCGGTGACGAGGACGACCGCCACGAGGACGAGATTCGGCTTCACCCCGCCGATGACGATCACGGGCGACAGCGAGGCGTGCAGGATCCCGACGATGACCGCGAGGAGGGGGCTGAGGTACGAGATGGCGGCGGTCCTCGGCGAGCGCAGCAGTTCGACGTCGAGCTCGAGTATACGAGCGTGAGGAGGCACAGCGGCGGTGTGGATACCACGTGTAAAACGTGAAACATCGTGTGGATAACGAGTGAAGCCAGCCCGTCCCAGTAAGCGGCCGGTAAGCCAGCGATAGGCCGAAAACTGGTAGAATGAACAGGCCCATCTGAACTCGCAGCGGAGCGCCTGTGGTCCGGGTCACGGCCTGCACAAACCAGAAGGGCGGCGTCGGCAAGACGACCACGGTGATCAACCTGGCGGCCTACCTCGCTCTTTCTGGAACGCGAACTCTCGTCATCGATCTCGACCCGCAGGGCAACGCCACGAGCGGCCTTGGTGTCGACCGTCGCACCGTCGATCGCTCCTCGTACGAGGCGCTCGTCGACCGCGCACCGCTCTCCGAGCTCGCGGTCACGACGACGGTGGACCGACTCGACCTGGTGCCGTCGAGCACGGCGCTGTCGGGAGCCGAGGTCGAGCTGGTGGGCATCCCGGCGCGCGAACGACGCCTGGCCGCAAGCCTGGCTGAGCTCAACGGCCGATATGAACGGGTCCTGATCGACTGTCCACCGTCGCTCGGGCTGTTGACGCTCAATGCGTTGACGGCCGCCGACGGAGTGCTGATCCCGATCCAGACCGAGTACTACGCCCTGGAGGGCCTGAGCCAACTGGTGAATACCATTCGACGCGTCCGCGAAGGTCTCAACCCACGCCTCGAGATCGAGGGCGTGCTGCTGACCATGTACGACGGGCGAACGAAGCTGTCGGCGCAGGTCGCCAGCGAGGTGCGGCGGCACATGAACGGGACCGTCTACCAGACCGTCGTCCCGCGCTCGGTGCGCCTGTCCGAGGCGCCGAGCCACGGCCTGCCGATCGCGCTGTACGACCCGGCATCGCGGGGCGCGAATGCCTACCGTGAGCTGGCCGGGGAGGTGGCCGCCCGTGGCTAGCAACGCGCCGCGCGCCACGCGCGCCTTCGGCCTCGGCCGCGGGCTTGACGCGCTCATTCCCACCAGTCGTGACGAGCGGGGCGTGCTCGAGATCGCGCTCGACCGGATCGGGCGCAACCCCGACCAGCCGCGCAGCGCGTTCGACGAGGCACAGCTCGGCGAGCTCGCCGCCTCGATCGCCGTGCATGGCGTCCTCCAGCCCGTCGTCGTGCGAGAGCTGGCCGATGGCGCGTACGAGCTCATCGCCGGCGAGCGGCGGCTGCGGGCGGCGCGGCTGGCCGGCCTGACCACGATTCCGGCGGTCGTCCGCGACATCGGCGAGAGCACGGACTCCCTCGAGCTGGCGCTCATCGAGAACCTCCAGCGAGAGGATCTCAACCCGATCGACACCGCCCTCGCCTACCGGGAGCTCATCGATCGGTTCGGGCTGACGCACGAGGCGGTCGCCCGCCAGGTCGGCAAGAGCCGGGTCGCCGTCAGCAACTCGCTGCGGCTCCTCGACCTGGCGGCCGAGACGCGCCAGGCCATCGTCGACGGCCGCATCAGCGAGGGTCACGGCCGAGCGCTCGCCGCGCTCACCGTTCCCGAGCTCCAGCACGCCGTGCTCAACGTCGTGCTCGAGCGCGGCCTGTCGGTCCGCCAGACGGAGGAGCTCGTGCGGCGCAAGCGAGACGGGGCGCCGCAGCGGACGCGCGAGACGCTCAGCCACGATCTCCAGGACCTGGAGGCACAGCTGCGTGGCGTGCTCGCAACCAAGGTCGGCATCGTGCGCACCCGCCGCGGCGGGCGGCTCGTCATCGACTTCTACTCCGACGAGGAGCTCGACCGCCTGTATTCGATCATCACGCGCGGCGCGAGCGGCCCAGCCGCCGCGGCGTCGCCATCGGTTCATCCCGACCACGAGGTTGCTGACTCAGAATGACCGTCGAACGAGCCACCAAGGGCCGCGCCAAGGGCGCCAGCTACACCGCGGCGAACATCCAGGTCCTCGAGGGCCTGACCGCCGTGCGCAAGCGCCCCGGCATGTACATCGGCTCTACCGATGCGCGCGGCCTGCACCAGCTGGTGTGGGAGGTCGTCGACAACAGCATCGACGAGGCGATGGCCAACCAGGCCACACGCATCGACGTGACCATCCACGCCGATGGCCAGCTCGAGGTGGTCGACGACGGGCGCGGCATCCCGGTCGACAAGCACAGCACCGGCAAGAGCGCCCTCGAAGTGATCATGACCGTGCTGCACGCCGGCGGGAAGTTCGGCGGCGGCGGCTACAAGGTCTCCGGCGGGCTGCACGGCGTGGGCGTCAGCGTCGTGAACGCGCTCAGCTCCGAGATGCGCGTCGAGGTGCTGCGCGACAAGAAGCGCTACATCCAGGAGTACGTCCGCGGCATCCCCCAGGGCGCGGTCAAGCAGAGCGGCGGCGTGGCGGAAGCCAACCGCGGGCTGGATGCCGCGTGGAAGCGCCAGCACGGCACCCGGACCTTCTTCAGGCCCGACCCGGAGATGTTCGAGGACCTCGACTTCAACTGGGAGACGATCAGCACTCGCTTGCGCGAGTCGGCGTACCTGAACAAGGGGCTCTGGATCTGCCTGCGTGATCTGCGCACCGATACGGAGAAGAACTTCTTCTTCCAGGGCGGGGTGACGAGCTTCGTGCGGCATCTCAACCGGCGACGAGAGGTGCTCAACGCGCGGCCGATCTACGTTGAGCGCCTGGTCGGCTCCACCAACGTCGAGGTCGCGCTCCAGTACAACGATGGCTTCGCCGAGAACGTCATCGCCTTCGCCAACAACATCCACACCGTCGACGGCGGCACGCACGTGGCCGGCTTCCGCGCCGCGCTGACGACCTCGCTGAACACCTGGTCACGCAAGTCCGGCACGCTGGGCGAGAAGGAGGCCAACCTCTCCGGCGACGACGTGCGTGAGGGACTCACGGCCGTCATCAGCGTCAAGCTGACCGACCCGCAGTTCGAGGGTCAGACCAAGGCCAAGCTCGGCAACGTCCCGATGCGCTCATTCGTCCAGAAGGCCACCAACGAGCGACTCGCGGAATGGCTCGAGGAGAACCCCACCGAGGCCAACAAGGTCG
>JAICRD010000169.1 GCA_025937535.1 Chloroflexota bacterium
GAGGCGCGCCGGCATCGCCGGCGCGCCTCTTTGCATGTCCGGCCCCGATTCGCGGGAGGGTCCGTACAATCAGGAGCGTGGAGAACGAAGCCGGACGGCCGGTCCTCGCGGTCGACCTCGGCGGCACGCAGATCCGCGCAGCCCTGATCACGCCGGACCTCGAGGTTCATCGTCGGCGCGCCGAGCCGACCCGCGACGAAGAGGGTGTCGACGCCGTGCTGGGCCGCATCGCCGAGCTTGCGGCAACCGTCCGACGTGACGCAAAGGAGCACGGCCTGCCCGAGCCGATCGGGCTCGGCATCGCGTCTCCCGGGCCGCTCGATCCCTGGCGCGGCGTGGTGCTCATGGCGCCGAACCTGGCCGGGTGGACGAACGTGCCGATCGCGGAGCACCTCGGCGAAGCCATCGGCCTCCCGACCTTCCTCGAGCGCGACACGAACGTCGCGGTCATGGCCGAATGGCGGTTCGGCGCCGCGAGGGGGACGCGAAACGCCATTTACATCACCGTGTCGACCGGCATCGGCGGCGGCGTCATCGTCGACGGGCGTCCGCTCGTCGGAACGGACGGCACGGCCGGCGAGGTCGGCCACGTCGTGGTCGAGCTGGATGGCCCGCGCTGCGGATGCGGCGGCATCGGCCATGTCGAGGCGATCGCCTCGGGCACCGCCCTTGCACGAGACGCACGCGCCATGCTGGACCGTGCCGACGATTCGCCCCTGGCGCGCCTGGCGGCGGCGGGCGAGGAGGTCGACGCAGAGCTCGTGGCGCGCGCGGCGGCGGCCGGAGACCAGGCCGCCACGGCACTGCTCGAGCGGGCGTTCGTTGCCGTTGGCGCGCTGTGTGGCTCGCTCGCCAACCTGCTGGATCCTGAGATCATCGTCATCGGCGGCAGCATCGCCGAACATCATCCGCGTCTTTTCGACGTGGCGCGTGACGAGCTGGAGCGTCGGGCCCTCCCGATCCTGCTCGGACGCGTGCCCATCGAGCCAGCCGCCCTGGGCGGCGACGTTTCGCTGATCGGCCTCCTGCCGATCGTCAACGACCGCATCGGCGATCCGGCCTTCAACGCCGGATCGCATCGGCCGCCAGTGGCGGCCCTGCAGCAAGGAGCAGGCAGCTAAGTGAGCACCCGCATCGGCATCAATGGTTTCGGCCGCATCGGCCGTCAGACGCTCAAGGCCATGCTCGAGCGTCATCCCGACGCGCTCGAGGTGGTGGCCATCAACGACCTGGCGCCCGACGAGACGAACGCCCATCTGTTCAAGTACGACTCCACGTATGGCCGTTTCGACGGCACGGTGGAGGCCGGCGACAACGAGATCATCATCAACGGGCATGCCGTGAAGTCCTACAGCGAGAAGGACCCGGCCGCGCTTCCGTGGGGCGACCTCGGCGTCGACATCGTGGTCGAGTCGACCGGCATCTTCACCGATGCGACCAAGGCGGCCGCGCACCGGGAGGGCGGTGCCAAGAAGGTCATCATCTCGGCGCCCGCCAAGAACGAGGACGTGACGCTCGTCCTCGGGGTGAACGAGGACACCTACGACCCCGACCGGCACCACATCGTCAGCAACGCGTCGTGCACGACCAACGGGCTCGCGCTGCCGGCGAAGGTCATCTTCGACAGCTTCGGCATCGAGCGGGGCCTGATGACCACGATCCACAGCTACACGAACGACCAGAACGTGCTGGACGTGTTCCACAAGGATCTCCGACGTGCCCGCAGCGCCGGCCAGAACATCATCCCCACCACCACCGGCGCGGCGAAGGCATTGGCACTCGTGATCCCCGAGCTGAAGGGCAAGTTCGACGGGTTCTCGCTCCGCGTTCCGACTCCGACCGTGAGCGTGATCGACTTCGTGGCCATCACCGAGCGGCCGGTCACCGCCGAGTCGGCGAATGCTGCGCTGCGAGCTGCTGCGGACGGGCCGATGAATGGACTCCTCGGCTACACCGAGGAGGAGCTGGTGAGCATGGACTTCAAGGGCGACGATCGCTCGAGCATCATCGACGCCGCCTCCACCATGGTCGCCGGACAGAACCTCGTGAAGGTCATCGCCTGGTACGACAACGAGTGGGGTTACTCGTGCCGCGTCGCCGACCTGGCCGCGTTCATGGCCGAACGGCTGCCGGCGTAGCCGATGGACGCCAAGACGGTTCGAGACGTCGACGTCGGCGGAAAGCGGGTCTTCGTCCGCGCCGACCTCAACGTTCCGCTCGACGACAACCGCATCACCGATGACAACCGCATCCGCGCCAGCCTGCCGACGATCGTGTACCTGCTCGAGCATGGCGCCAGCGTCGTGCTCGCCAGCCATCTGGGGCGGCCGAAGGGCAAGGTCAACGACGCGCTCCGTCTCCGCCCGGTGGCCGAGCGGCTCGGTCAGCTGCTGGGCCGGCCGGTGCGGATGACCGGCGACGCCCTCGGCCCCGGCGTGCAGGTGGCCGTCGACAAGCTCCAGCCCGGCGACCTGCTCCTGCTCGAGAACCTGCGCTTCCACGCCGCCGAGGAGGCGAACGACCCCGAGTTCGCCGAAGCCTTGGCGGGCCTGGCAGACCTCTACGTCAACGACGCGTTCGGCGCGGCGCACCGGGCGCACGCGTCGACCGAAGGCATCACGCACCACCTTCCGGCCGTGGCCGGCCTGCTCATGGAGCGCGAGGTCGACGCACTGACCCGGCTGCTGGTGCGGCCCGCTCGACCGTTCCATGCCGTCATCGGCGGAGCAAAGGTTTCCGGCAAGCTCGAGGTGCTCGAGGCTCTCCTTTCGCGCTGCCAGGCGGTGCTCGTGGGCGGCGGGATGGCGAACACCTTCCTGGCCGCCAAGGGGATCGAGCTCGGCAAGAGCCTCGTCGAGGAGGACCAGCTGGGCGCCGCGGAGCACATCATGTCGGAGGCCCGCCGCAAGCGCGTCCGGCTCATGCTGCCGACGGACGCGGTCGTCGCACCGCAGATCCACCACCGCGCCAGGGTTCGTACCGTCACCATCGGCGAGGTCCCCAAGGACATGATGGTGGTGGACATCGGTCCCGAGACGTTGACGGCCTTCACCGAGCACCTGGCCAAGGCCCAGACCATTTTCTGGAACGGGCCGATGGGCGTGTTCGAGATGCCGCAGATGGCCGACGGCACGAACGCGATGGCGCGCTTCATCGCCGGGCGAACCGCCAAGGGCGTCGTCACGGTGGTCGGCGGCGGAGACTCGGTCGCAGCGGTCGAGCAGCTCGGCCTCGCCGACAGGATGACGCACGTCAGCACCGGTGGCGGGGCGTCGCTGGAGTTCCTGGAGGGCAAGACCCTGCCGGGCGTCGCGGCGCTGCTGCCGGCCGACGCCGAGATCGAGCTGGACGGAGGGTCGAGATGAGCACGCTGATCGAGGACGTCATCGGCCGCGAGATCCTCGACTCGCGCGGCAACCCGACGGTCGAGGTCGACGTGTTCCTGGAGGACGGCGCCGTCGGCACGGCCATGGTCCCGTCGGGCGCGTCAACCGGCGCGCATGAGGCCGTGGAGCTGCGCGACGGCGACCCGGACCGCTATGGCGGCAAGGGCGTGCTCGACGCCGTCCGCAACGTCAACGACACGCTGCGGCCAGAGCTGCTCGGCATCGACGCGGTGGACCAGGTCAGCCTGGATCGTCTGCTGATATCGATCGATGGCACGCCGAACAAGTCGCGGCTCGGCGCCAACGCGCTGCTCGGCGTCAGCCTGGCCGTCGCGCACGCCGCGGCCGAGTCGGTCGGGCTGCCGCTCTTCCGCTACCTGGGAGGGGCTGGGGCCCGGACGCTGCCCGTCCCGCTCGTCAACATTCTCAACGGCGGCAAGCACGCGATCGACTCCACCGACTTCCAGGAGTTCATGATCGTTCCACTCGGTGCGCCGAGCTTCCGCGAGGGCCTGCGCTGGGCTGCCGAGACATTCCACGCGCTGGGCAAGCTGCTGCACGAGCAGGGGTTCGCCACCACCGTCGGCGACGAGGGCGGCTACGCGCCCAGCCTCGGCAGCAACGAGGACGCCATCGCGGCCGTGTTGACCTCGATCGAGCGCGCCGGGTACGCGGCCGGTGAGCAGATCGCCATCGCCCTCGACCCGGCGACCACGGAGCTGTATTCCGACGGCCGATATTCGCTGGCGCGGGAGGACCGCACGCTCACCGGGTCAGAGCTCATCGACTTCTGGGCCGACTGGCTCGATCGTTATCCGATCGTGAGCCTGGAGGACGGGCTGGCCGAGGATGATTGGAGTGGCTGGGCAGAGCTGACGAGCCGGCTGGGTGATCGGCTCCAGCTCGTCGGTGACGATCTCCTGGTCACGAACACCGAGCGCCTGGCGCGAGCCATCCGCGAGCGCGCGGCGAACAGCATCCTGGTCAAGCTGAACCAGATCGGGACGCTGACGGAGACCATCGAGGCGGTCGAGATGGCGCGGCGCGCGGGGTGGACTGCCGTCGTGAGCCACCGCTCCGGCGAGACCGAGGACACCACCATCGCGGACCTGGTCGTCGCCATGAATGCCGGTCAGATCAAGACCGGCTCCATCAGCCGATCCGAGCGGATCGCAAAGTACAACCGCCTGCTGCGGATCGAGGAGGAGCTGGGCGACGCCGCCGAGTACGCGGGCGCCGCGGCCTTCCGCCGCTGAAAGGAACGACCCCCGTGCACCGGGGGTCGTCGACGTATCCGCGAAAGCGTCTCGTCAGCTGTCGGAGCTGTCCCCGTCGGTCGCCTTCGCGCGGCGACGCGCGGCGGCCGCGTCGCGACTGGCGCGTGTGACGGCGACCTTCGCCTTGCCGGCCGCCGTGCGCGGCCGATCGGCGGCCTTGCCGGCGGCGGCCTTCGATGCCTTGGATGCGGCGACCTTTTTGCGCTGGGCCGTCTTGCTCGCGGCCGTCCGC
>JAICRD010000137.1 GCA_025937535.1 Chloroflexota bacterium
CAGGTCGTGCCACTCGCGTCGACCCAGCTCGTGGCCGACCGCATCCCGGGCGCGCACCTCATCACGGATCCGGAGTGCGGGCACACCGTGCGCAGCTCGTTTCGGGGCTACGACGACCTGGTCGAGTCGTTCCTGGCCGAGGGTGACTGAGTGCGGCTCGATGCGTCGCTCGGCTTCGACACGCCGCTGGACCGCGTCGCCGAGGTCGCCCGTGCTGCCGAGGCCGCGGGGGTCTCCGGCCTGTGGACCGCCGAGACGCGCCACGACCCGTTCCTGCCGCTCGTCGCCGCCGCCGGCGCGACCCGGCGCCTCGAGCTCGGCACGGCGGTCGCCGTCGCCTTCGCGCGCTCGCCGACGGCCCTGGCGTCGACCGCCTGGGACCTGGCGCGGCTGTCGGGCGGTCGCCTCCGGCTCGGGCTCGGCACGCAGGTCCGCGCGCACGTCGAGCGCCGCTTCGGCATGGCATGGAGCGGCCGGCCGGTGGCACAGCTGCGCGAGTACGTGGCCGTCCTTCGCACGGCGTGGAGCGCGTGGCAAACCGGCTCGCGACCGTCGTTCCGCGGCGAGTTCTACCGGCTGACGCTCATGACGCCGTTCTTCGATCCCGGGCCGATCGACCATCCAGAGGTGCCGGTCTACCTCGCAGGCGTCGGGCCGGCCATGACGGGCCTCGCCGGTGAGGTCGCCGATGGGCTGATCGTCCATCCCCTGCACTCGCGCGCCTACCTGGCCGACGTCGTCCTGCCCGCCCTCGCCGAAGGTGCCGCCACGGCGGGGCGGTCGCGAGATGCCGTCACCATCGCGGCCTCGGTCATCACCGCCGGCGACGAGGCGTCCCTCGCGCGCGCGCGGCGAAGCATCGGCTTCTACGCTTCCACGCCAACCTATCGGCCGGTGCTCGAGCATCACGGCTGGGGCGGCACCGCCGATGCGCTGGCCGGCCACGCGCGACACGGACGGTGGGACGAGTTGGCCGCGTTGGTCACCGACGAGATGCTCGACGCCTTCGCGGTCGTGGCCGACCCGTCGCAGCTGCGCGCCGCGCTCGAACGACGCGCCGACGGCCTGATCGACCGGGTCGCTCCGTACGACGCCTTCGGCACGCCGGCGTGGGCAGGGCTCCTCGCATGAGCTGGACGCCGCCGGACGTCGGCTCGCGCGCGACGTGGACGCGCACCTTCACCGCGGACGATGTGGAGGCCTTTGCGCGGCTCAGCGGGGATCGCAACCCGCTCCACTTCGACGCGGACTTCGCCGCCCGCACCCGCGTCGAGCGCCTGGTGGTGCAGGGCGGGCTCACGACCGGGCTGTTCAACGCCCTCGTCGCCGAGCGGCTGCCCGGCCCGGGCCGTGTCTTCCTGCACCAGGAGTGGGACTACCCGGCACCGGTCTACATCGGCGACACCGTGACCGCGGAGGCCGAGGTGCTCGAGGCCCGCGCCGACAAGCCGATCACCCGGCTGCGCTGCGTGGCCCGCCGCGACGACGGCACCGAGGTGCTGCGTGGCGAGTGCCTGGTCTACACGATGATCCCTGCCGATGGATGAGCCGCCGGGCCGGTGGGCTGTGCTCGGCTTCCTGGCCGCCTGCGTGGTGCTCGCACTGACGCCGTGGTTCAGCGCCGCGGCCGTGGCGCCGCAGATCGCCGATGACTGGGGCATCGGCTCGCTCCATGTCGCGCTGCTCACTGTCGCCGTTCAGCTCGGCTTCGCTGTCGGTGCCCTGGTGCTCGCCTTTTCCGGCGCGGCCGATGTCGTCTCGCCCCGCCGGCTGATCGCGGGCGGCGCGGTCGTGGCCGCGCTGGCCAACGCCGCATTCGGGTTGCTCGCGACCGACCTCGTCACCGCCCTGCCATTGCGGGCACTCAGCGGCGCCGGCATCGCGGCGGTGTACCCGGTCGCGATGAAGGTCCTGGCCGGCTGGTTCACCCGCGAGCGGGGCTTGGCCATCGGCGTCCTCACCGGCGCGATCACCTTCGGCTCCGCGCTGCCACACGCCCTCCGCGCCGTGGGCACGCTGGTCGACGTGGATTGGCGGCTGGTCGTCGTCGCCGGCAGCGTTCCCGGCGTCTTCGCCGCCTGGCTGGCGTGGCGCGGCGTCCGCGAGGGGCCGATGGCGACCGGGGCCGAGCGCCTCAGCCTGTCGATGGCGCGCGCGGCGCTGTCCGAGCCATCGGTGCGGCTGGCGAACATCGGCTATCTCGGCCACATGTGGGAGCTCTACGCCATGTGGACCTGGGTGCCGGCCTTCCTGGCCACCAGCCTGGCGGCGAGCTCCGGAGTCGCCGGCGACGTGGCGAGCGCGATCGCCTTCCTGGTCGTGGCCGCCGGTGCGATCGGCTGCGTCGGCGCCGGCTCGCTGGCGGACCGCCTGGGACGGACGACGCTCACCATCGCGGCCATGACGCTGTCCGGTACGAGTGCCGTGGTGGCCGGCCTTCTCTTCGGGGCGCCGGCCGCGGTGCTGCTGACGGTGCTCGTCGTGTGGGGCATCACGGTGGTCGCCGATTCGGCGCAGTTCTCGACGGCCGTCAGTGAGCTGGCGCCGCCCGGCACGGCGGGATCGGCGCTGGCGCTCCAGACGGCGGTCGGATTCCTGCTGACCGGCGTCACCATCGTCGGCGTCGGCCTGCTGGATCCGGGAGACCGCGGCGGCTGGAGCGTCGCCTTCGCGCTGCTCGCCATCGGGCCGGCGGTGGGCGTGGCCGCCATGGTGGCGCTGCGCCGGCGTCCCGACGCGCGGCGCATGGCCGGGGGACGTCGCTAGCCGCGGGGCGGACTCCAGGCGTGGCGCGTCATCTCGCGCCCGTAGGCGGTGATGGTTCCGTCGGCCATCATGCCGGCCTTCTCCATGACCCGTCGCGAGGCGTCGTTGCCGGGATAGGCGAGCGCGATGACGCGCTCCAGCCCGAGCGATTCGGCGATGCCGAGCACGGCGCGGAGCACCTCGGAAGCGTAGCCGCGCCCCCAACGATCGCGCCGCACGAGGTACGCCGCCTCGACCTCCGGTCCACGGCCTTCGACCAGGAGCAGGCCGGCAACGCCCACGAGCGGATCGCCGTCGCGCTCGTCGATCGCCCACAGCGTGAAGCCATGCTGACGGCCATGGTCGAGGAGGACCTCGAGCGTCCGCCGTGTGGCATCGACGTCGGGCGTGGGGCGACCGGCGGAGCCGATGTAGCGCATCGTCTCGGCGTCGCCGTAGATCGCGTGCAGGCTCTCGACATCGCCTTCGGTGAGCTGTCGCAGCCGGAGCCGTTGCGTCTCGACCGGCACCGGCGCGCGTTCCGTCACCGCCGCGCCCTCGTCAGCGCCCGCTGACCTCGACATGCACCGGCACGCCGCGCTTGACGGCATCCGACACCGGGCAATGGTCCACGGCCCACACGGCGAGCTCCTCGAGCCCGTCGAGACCGATGCCATCGGCCGCCAACCGCAGGCCGATCCGCATCGACAGAGGGCCGGCGGGCACCGAGGCGTCCAGCCCAAGGATGCCGCGGTCATCGGATTCCGAGTCGACGTCGACCTCGACGCTGAACCCGGTCCAGCCCAGCTGCGCTGCCCGCATGGTCGCCAGCGAGGCGACGCACGACGCGACGGCGGCCCGCATGAACCACCCCGGACTGGGGTGCACGCCTGAACCCCCGACGCCGGCTGGCATGTCGGTCTCCAGCGCCTCGCCGTTCGGGCCCTCGACCCGGATGCGCAACCCCTCGACCACGCGCGCGGTGGCGAGGGAGTCGGTGTAGCGCGCCTCGTCGGGGTGGTCGCCCACCCAGGCGCTCGCCGCCTCCATTGCGGTGCGGATCGGATTGGTCATGAACCCTCCTCCAGGATCCTGCGGAACCCCTCCTCGTCGAGCACGGGAACGCCGAGCGCCTCGGCCCTGGCCAGCTTGCTGCCCGCCTTGTCGCCGGCCACCAGGAAGTCCGTCTTGGCCGACACCGACGACGCCGCGTGGCCCCCGGCCGCCCTGATCGCCTCCTCCGCCTCGGAGCGGCTGAATCCGGGAAGCGTGCCGGTGACCACCAGCGTCTTGCCGCGCAACGGTCCTTCCGTTGGCTCGGCGGTCGCGCCCGGCGCCGGAGCCTCCGCGCTCACGCCCGCCTCGACCAGCCGATGCAGCGTGTCGCGCGTGTGCTCGTCGCTGAAGAACCGGACGATGCCCTCGGCCACCACCTGGCCGACGCCGTAGACCTCCGTCAGCTCCTCCACCGATGCGTCGCGCAGGCGATCGGCGGCACGCCGCGTCCAGGCGGCATCGGTCTCGTCCTCGCCGCGTGGGAGGTCGCGCGCCAGCCAGGCGGCCAGGTCGATGGCGGTTTGCCCGCCCACGTGGCGGATGCCGAGGCCGTTCAGGATCCTGGCCAGCGGCCGGCGGCGCGCGGCCTCGATCGACGCGCTCAGGTTCTCCGCCGACTTGCGTCCCAGGCGCTCGAGTCCCTCGAGCGTATCGGTGTCGAGGCGGAAGATGTCGGCCGGCTCCGTGACCAGGTCGCGTTCCACCAGCTGCAGCATGATCTTGTAGCCGAGGCCGTCCACGTCCATGCCGCCGCGACCGGCGAAGTGCAGCAGGCCGCCGATGCGCTGTGCCGCGCAGTACGGGTTCGGGCAGCGCACGACCACTTCGCCTTCCTCGCGCACGGCCTCGGTGCCGCACACCGGGCAGGCCTTCGGCATCTCCCACACCGTCTCGCTGCCATCGCGGGCGTCGGTCACGGCGCTCACCACTTCCGGGATGACGTCGCCGGCGCGCTGGAGCACCACGGTGTCGCCGACGCGCAGGTCCTTGCGCCGGATCTCGTCGATGTTATGGAGCGTCGCGTTGCGCACCGTGGTGCCGCCCACGAAGACGGGCGTCACGTGCGCGACGGGGGTCATCGCGCCGGTCCTGCCCACGTAGACCTCGATCTCCTCGAGCTTGGTGGTCACCTGCTCGGCCGGGAACTTGTACGCGGTCGCCCAGCGTGGCGCGCGCGACACGAAGCCGAGCTCGCGCTGCTCGTCCAGAGAGTCGACCTTCACCACGATCCCGTCGGTCTCGTAGTCGAGGTCCTTGCGTGCGTCTGCCCACTGCTCGGTGTAGGCGATGACCTCGTCGATGCCGTTGACGCGCTTGACGTGCGGATTCACCGGGAAACCCAGGCGCCCGAGGAGCTCGAGGCTCTCCGAGTGCGAGTCGAGGCCCTGCGCCCCGACGAGCTGGTAGGTCCACACGCTCAGCCGCCGGCTCGCGGTGACGCGCGGGTCCTTCTGCCGCACGGTCCCGGCGGTCGTGTTGCGGGCGTTGGCGTACAGCGGCTTGCCCTCACGCTCGAGCTGCTCGTTGAGGGCCGCGAACGCGCCGCGGGGCATGTAGACCTCGCCACGCACCTCCAGCCGATCGCCCGGCGGCTCCTCCTGGAGCGTCAGCGGGATAGCGCGCACCGTCCGCAGGTTGGGGGTCACGTCCTCGCCCGTCGTCCCGTCGCCGCGCGTGGCCCCGCGCGCAAACCTGCGGCCCTCGTACTGCAGGCTGATGGCGAGGCCGTCGATCTTCAGCTCGCACACGTACGCCACCGGCGGATCGTCCGGCCCTCGGCCGAGGCCACGGCGCACGCGCGCATCGAACTCGCGCAGCTCGTCGGCGCTGAAGACGTTGCCGAGGCTCAGCATCGGCACCTCGTGCCGAACAGCGGGGAAGCCGCCCTCGACCGGCGCTCCGACGCGCTGCGTCGGCGAGTCCTCAATCACCAGCTCCGGGTGAGCGGCCTCGAGGTCGACAAGCTCGCGGAAGAGCATGTCGTA
>JAICRD010000213.1 GCA_025937535.1 Chloroflexota bacterium
GCTGGCGAGACCGTCCGCCTCGTCGCCGAGGCCACGAAGGACACCATGACCGTCTCGCCGATCCCGCTCGATCCATCCGACCCGCTGGCGCGCACCGGCGGCGTGGAGAGCGTGCTCGAAATCACCGTCGCCGATGCGGGCACCTTCCGAATTTCAGGCCCCGGTGCCGGCGGTCGGGTGACGGCCGGCGCCGTGTATGCCGATCTCGCGCGCCTGGTGAACGGCGAGCGGCCGATCCTGTTCGGGGGCGCCAGATGAGCGGCTGGCCCACCGTCGGCGTCGCAGGCGCCAGAGGCGTCGTCGGTGGCGTGTTCTGCTCCATCCTCGCCGACGCCGGCCTGCCGGCCGAGTGCTTCCGCGCGTTCGGACACGAGGAAGGCAACACGCTCGAGTACGGGGGTGCATCGGTGCCGGTCCATGTCCTGACGGACGAGACCGCGCGAGAACTGGACATCCTCTTCCTGGCCGTGGACGCTGCCCAGAGCCGCGAGATCATGGCCGGCCCTGGCGCATCGGTGCCGTTGGTGGTCGACAACTCCAGCGCCTTCCGCCTGGCCGATGACGTCCCGCTCGTCGTGCCGGAGGCGAATGCGCATGCCGCACGCGACCGAAGCGGCAACCTCATCGCCAACCCCAACTGCACGACGGCCGCGGCGGTGGTCGCCCTGGCGCCGATCCGCGACACCGCGGGGCTGGCATCGGTCGACCTGGCCAGCTACCAGGCGGTCAGTGGCGCCGGGCGCAAAGGGCTCGACGCCTTCGAGGCGGAGCGTGGGACGGAGCACCGGAATCGCTCCGATGGCTCGCCGTTCCACGGGCGCATCGCGGACTCCGTGGTGCCGCAGATCGACGTGCTCGACGAGTCAGGCTGGACCGGCGAGGAGAAGAAGATCCACGCCGAGATCCGCAAGATCCTCGAGATGCCGGACCTCGACGTGGCGGCCACCACCGTCCGCGTGCCGGTCCACACCGGTCACTCGGTGGCGCTCCACCTCCGGACCGAGCGCGATACGAGCGTCGAAGAGCTGGAGGCCGGACTGAGGGCGGCGCCGGGCCTCGAGTATCGGCCGGCCGACGGCTCCGAGCGCCACCCGATGCCGCTCGACGTGGAGGGCCGCGACCCCGTGCTCGTCGGCCGCCTGCGCGCGATCCCTGGCCGGCCGAACGGCTTCGCGCTGTGGCTCAGCAGCGACAACCTGCGCAAGGGCGCCGCGCTCAACGCGATCCAGGTCGCCGCCGCCGCGGACCCGGACAAGTTCGGACGGCTTCTGCCGAAGCCGCGCTGAGGCCACCCTGGATCGAACGCTGGTAGCGCCGGAGCGCGCGAGTGGCGACCGCAGCGCCGAAGCGTCTCTCGCTGGATGGGCGAACGAGGAGCGCATCGGGGACGGACCTGCGCACGACGACGACATCGTGGGCGTTGACGCCGGACCGCTTCGAGATAGAGATCGCGGGCGGCGCAGCACGGCTCGCCGTGGGCCGCTTGAGCCGGATCGGCCTAGACTGGCAGCCACCCCCGGGCCGCAGCAGAGGTAGCCGAATGCCGTCCTTTTCCGAGCTGACCGATGAGTTCCTGCTCCAGGAATGGGAGGACTCTCCGGTTCGCGCCAGCTCCCTGGGCCTGACCGCGTACGACGATCGCCTCGACGACCTGTCGGAGGCGGCCATCACGCGGCGCAACCGTCGCGACGCCGAGTGGCTCGACCGGTTCAACGCCGTCGACGGCGCCGAGCTGAGCTTCGACGACCAGATCGACCGCGAGCTGGTCATCAGCATCCTGCGTGGCCGGCAGATCGTCGAGGACTTCGAGGTCTGGCGACGGCAGCCCGACACCTACCTGAATCCGGGCATGTCCGGCATCTTCGGCCTCTTCCTGCATCGGCTTCGTCCGACCGACGAGCTGGTCGAGTCGGCGGTCTCGCGCCTCAGGCTGATCCCCGGCAACCTGGAGGATGGGAAGCGCAACCTGCGGCCGGAGATGGTGCCAGGCATCTTCCTGGACCGAGCCGCGAACCAGGCGCGCGCCGGCGCGCGCTACGTGCGCGAGATCCTGCCGGGCCAGATGGATGACCATCGGCTGCGGGCAAAGCTGCGCGAGGCGGGGGAGGCCACCGCATCGGCCTACGACGACTACGTCGCCTTCCTGGAGGAGATGCGCCCCGCAGCGACCGGCGAGTGGGCGCTCGGCGAGGAGCGCTACAGCGCGCTGCTGCTCGAGAAGGAGCTGCTCGGCTTCGATGCCCGCGAGCTGCGTGATCGGGGCCGCGCCGCCTACGACGAGCTGGCGTCCGAGCTGACGCGCTGCGCCCGGGAGCTGCGCGGCACCGACGACTGGAAGTCGGTGCTCGACGAGCTCAACGAGGACCACCCGCCAACGCCGGAGGCGATGCGCGTCGGCTACGAGGAATGGACGCAGAAGGCGCGCGAGTACCTGCGCGAGCATCGGCTCGTCTCGTTCCCGGAGGGCGAGGAGTGTGCCGTGGTGCCGTCGCCGCCCTTCCAGCGGCCGGTGCTGGCGGTGGCGTCATACATGTCGCCGCCGCCGTTCAGCGACAAGATGCTCGGCCACTTCTTCGTGCCCTTCCCGCCCGATGGCGCCTCGGAGGACGAGATCCAGAAGCGGCTGGCATCGAACTCCTATCCGGGCATCCCGACCACCGCCGTCCACGAGGCGTATCCCGGCCACCACTGGCACCTGGTCATGTCCAAGTCGAACCCGTCGCGCCTGCGCCAGGCGTTCCGGACGCCGTACTTCAGCGAGGGCTGGGCACTGTACGCCGAGCGGATGATGCGCGAGCAGGGCTTCTTCACCGACCTGCGCTGGGAGATGAACCAGTACGAGGCGACGATCTTCCGTGCGGCGCGGATCGTCGTCGACATCTCGCTCCACATGGGCGAGATGACCTGGGACGAGGCGGTCGAGTTCATGACCACGAGGACGGGCCTGACGGAGCCGACCGCCAAGGCGGAGGTGACGCGCTACTGCGCCTGGCCGACGCAGGCATCGTCGTACCTGACCGGCTGCCTCGAGATCGTGCGCATCCGCGACGCCTTCTTCGCCGCGCACGGCTCCTCGGACACCGATGCGCTGCGCGCCTTCCACGACGGCATCACGTCGTCCGGCGGGCTGCCGATCGCACTGGCCGAGCGCGCGGTCCTGGCCAAGGCGGGGGTGCCCGCGTAGGGGCTGGCCTCGGCCCCGCGCGGAGCGTTTCTCGTGGGACGGGACTAACGGCCACTGAGTTGCCGAAATTCTCGCCCGGCGGCAGCAACGGCCAACCGGGGCCGTCTCTGTCTGGCCAGAGCTCTCCCCCCACGAGAGTTCGGCCACTCAATAGCCGTTACTCCCGTGGGATGAGAACGCGCACGAGGACGCACCGCGCGCCGGCTATCCGCGGAGCCGGTCCGTGATCTCGAAGAAGTCGTAGAAGTGGTAGAGGTCCTCGTGCGCCCAGGACCGGTCGGGCAGCAGGGGCAGATCGGTCCCGAAGCGTGCGTTGAAGATGATGCGGAAGGCGTTGACCGGCGTGATGCCGTCGTGCATGCC
>JAICRD010000057.1 GCA_025937535.1 Chloroflexota bacterium
AGCACGGCTCCGGCCGGCCGCCGACCAGCTCGATCAGGCCGTCGTGGGCGAGGTGGTGGTCCGAGGCGACAAGCGGCGTGCGCGCTGGCATCGTGGCGAACCATACGCGAGGTGACGCCTGGAAGCAGGCGGCGGGAGCGCCCACGTACGACCTATGGCTGCTGAACGCCCGGTGCTCGCCGGCCGTATCCTCCTCGGCACACGAACGAGAGGGCCCATTTGACCGATCCGCACGCCGGCGCACGGCTCTGGTCCGCGCTGCAGGACAACGTCGCGCACGCGGTGGTCGGCGCGTCCGAGCCGCTGCGGCTGATGACGATCGCCCTGCTCGCCGAGGGCCACGCGCTGCTCGAGGACGTCCCCGGCGTCGGAAAGACGCTTCTGGCGCGCGCGTTCGCGCGCTCGCTGGGCCTCGGCTTCGGTCGCGTGCAGGGCACGCCGGACCTGCTTCCGAGCGACGTGACCGGCAGCAGCGTCCTGGCCGACGGCTCGTTCCGCTTCATTCCGGGACCGATCTTCACCAACGTCCTGCTGGTCGACGAGATCAACCGGGCCACGCCGCGCACCCAGTCGGCGCTGCTCGAGGCGATGCAGGAGCGGCAGGTCAGCGTCGACGGGGAGACCCGGCCGATTCCCGCGCCCTTCCTGGTGCTGGCCACCCAGAATCCGATTGAGCTGGAGGGCACCTTCGCGTTGCCCGAGGCGCAGCTGGACCGATTCCTGGTCCGCATCGCGATCGGCTATCCAGCCGAGGAGGACGAGCGTGCCATCGCCCGCCGGTACCGAACCTCTGTCGAGCCGCTCGAGGCGATCGAGCCGGTGCTCGACCCGGCCGCGCTCCCCGAGCTGCGCGACGCAGCGCGGACCGCCACGGTCAGCCACGAGGTCGAGGCCTACATCGTGCGGCTGGTGCGTGCGACGCGCGAGCACCCCGACCTCCAGCTCGGCGCGAGCCCGCGCGCCAGCGTGGCGCTCTACCGAGCCGCCCAGGCGGCGGCCTTCCTGGCCGGACGGGACTTCGTCCTGCCCGACGACGTCGCGGCCCTGGTCGGCCCGGTGCTGACCCACCGCCTCGTCGTCGATGTGGACCGCGAGCTGCGCGGGGCCACCGCCGCCGAGGCGCTGACCGGCATCGTCGGGCAGGTGCCGGTCGGCGTCGGAGCCGGCACCGGCTGACGCGACGGTGAGCGGCTGGACCCTGCTCGGCCTGGCGATGCTGCTCGTCGGCGCCGCGCTGAGCGCGCCCGGCCTGCTGCTCATCGGCGGCCTGACGCTCTTGAGCCGATGGCTCACGACCCTGTGGTCGCGCTTCGGCCTGTCGTCGATCTCCTTCGATCGGCGGCTGGGCAGTCACCGAGCCGTCTGGGGCGACGAGGTCGCGCTCGACGTCGAGGTCTGGAACCAGAAGCTCCTGCCCGTCCCGCTCCTGGTGGTGGACGACTACGTCGCGGACACCCTGCGTGTCGTCGGGCGTCGCCTCGGCCCGAGCGACCGCCCCGGCCGGGGCGTGCTGGCGAACGCATGGTCGTTGCTCTGGTACGAGCGCGTCGTGCGTCACCTGCGGATCGACGCTCGGCGGCGGGGCGTGTTCGCGTTCGGGCCGATTCGGCTGACCGTCAGCGACCTCTTCGAGCGCGGCACGAACAGCGAGGAGCGAGAACTGCCCGACGAGCTGCTCGTGCGGCCGCGCACCGTCCCGGTGCGTGCGACGGAGCCGGCTCGAGCGCCGCTCGGGACCAATCGGACCAGGGTGAGCCTGTTCACCGACCCCGCCCAGTACGCCGGTGTCCGCGCCTACCAGCGCGGCGATGCGGCGCGACAGGTCCACTGGCGAGCGACGGCGCGCGTCGGGCAGCCCGTCAGCCGCCGCTACGAGCCGGTCAACGAGCGCCACGTCCTGCTGGCGCTCGACCTGCAGACCGTGCCCGGTCCGCACTGGCTCATGCTGTTCGACGACGAGCAGGTCGAGGGCCTGTGCGTGGCGGCCGCTTCGCTGGCGCGCCGCTTCCTGCGCGACGGCGCGGCCTGTGGCCTGCTGCTCGGCACGCAGCTGGCCGGCGGGCGCCGTTGGGCCTACCTGCCGCCATCGACCGCGACGGGCCAGCTCGGTCGAATCGAGGATCTCCTGGCGCGGGTCCAGCCGATCGTGTCGCTGCCGTTCGAGCAGCTCCTTGGCGTGGTGCCGCGGCGCGTGCCGCCCGGCGGCACGGTCGCCGTCCTCAGCGCCCGCGACCCTTCGTCGTTCCTCGACCCGCTGCGGCGGCTCTCGCGATCCGGCTACGCCGTCCGCTTCTTGGCGCTCGGCGACGAGCGCGAGGCGCACGGCCGCCTCGTCGCCGGTGCCGGGATCGACGGGGCCGTGGCTGCGCTGTCGCCGACATGGAGGGAGGCCGATGCCCTGGTCATCGGCGGCTGACCGAATCGTCGGCTGGCTCCTGCCGGTCCTCGCCGTCGTCGCGGAGGGCGCGCTGCTGGCGGTCGTCTACGTCGCAGTGGAGACGACGATCGACCACCGCCCGCCGCTCCTCGGCGTGTTCGAGCTCGCGGCCGCCGCGGGCGCCACCGCGTACCTGGTCCACCGCCGCTGGCTCGACCCCGATGACGACCCGCTGCCATTCCTGGGCTGGCTGGCACTGCTCGGGCTGGTCGGCTGGCTGTGGGATGCCGACGTCCGCCGGCTGCTGCTGGCCGGTGACCCGGTCTCCGCGTTCCCGCTGCATCCGGGGGGATGGCTCATGGTCGTCGCGGGGATGCGCGGCGTGGCGCGCGGGGTCGAGATCGATGATCGAGCCCTGACGCGGCTCGTGCTCGTCGGCGTGCCGGCGCTGTCGGTGCCATGGATCATCGGCCAGGTGGCCGCGGGCGAGCTGCGCGACATTTTCATCGAGGAGGCCTTCGTGGCGAGCATCAGCTTCGTCACGGCCGGCTTCATTGCCGCGGGCCTCGCGCGACTCCAGGAGATCGGTCGCGAGACGGGCATCGACTGGCGTCACGACCGATCCTGGCTCGGGACGGTCTTCGGCGTCCTGGTCGCCGTGCTCGCCGTCGGCATTCCAGCGTCCGTACTGCTGGGGCTCCCCGACGACGCCGTGGCGCGCGGCATCCTCGGACCGATCATCAGCGTGCTGGGCTATCTCGTCATCGCGGTGGCCGCCGCCACGGCCCTCGTGGCCGCGCTGCTGGCGACGATGCTCAAGTCCATCGGCATCAGCCTTCCGCCGCCGATGACCCCGAACCAGGCCGGGCCACCGCCCTTCGAGGCACTCACCCTCGACCAGATTCGCGGGCCGATGACGGCGCTGATCGCCGCATGGATCGTCATCGCCATCGTCCTCGTCGTTCTCGCGCGAGTCTGGCTGCGACGCCGTCCCGGCCGGGCGGGGCGCGGCGGGAGCGAGGAGCGCTCGTTCCGCCTGCCCGACCACATCTTCTCCCGCCGGGCTCGTCCGCCCCGCCCGCCCGCTCGGCAACGGCGCGGCGATCCGACGGACGCGGTCGGCGCCTATCTCGCCACGCTCGACGACCTCGCGGCGCAGGCGCCGCTGGAGGCACGGGCGGAGCACGAGACGCCACGGGCGCATGCCGGCCGGGTCAGGCTCGGCATCGAGCTCGACGCCCTCCAGGCCGACTACGGGCTCGCACGCTACGCCGGTCGCGCCCTCAGCGACGCCGAGCATCGCCGCGCCATCGGCCGCTGGCGACGCCTGCGGGAGCGCCTTCGCTCGAGCTGAATCCCCTCGCCGGCCCATCGGCGACGTGGCTCCCCTAGACTTGCGGCACCGATGAAGATCGCCCACGTCCGCGAGCGCAACGCGCCCGCGGGGAGTCCCTGGCGCCTCGCCGCGGCCCTCGACGCCGATGGCGCTCGCTGGCTGGACCTCGACGAAGCCCGACAGGGCCTCGTCGTCGAGGACCCGCGCCGCGCGCACAACAGCCTCCTCTTTCGCCAGCCGATCACGACGCTGGACGACCATCTCGCCCGCGGCCTTCGGATCGAGGCGCTGGCCGAGGTCCGCGACGGATACGCTCGAGCCAGCGACGACGACGAGGCACACCTCGACGCCGGGGACCTGGACTTCGGGCCGCCGATCCTCCGCCCCCCGAGCTTCCGGGACTTCTACGCCTTCGAGCAGCACGTGGGCACGATGTGGAAGCGCCGCGATATGCAGATTCCCGAGGCGTGGTACCGCCTGCCGATCTTCTACTTCAGCAACGTGTCCGAGATCCGCGGTCCCGGCGATGCCGTGTGGGCCCCGCGCGGCTCCAATGAGCTCGACTACGAGCTGGAGGTCGGCGCGCTCATCGACACGCCGGTGCGCGACCTCGATGGCGGACGGGGCGAGGAGGCTATCGGCGGATACATGGTCCTCAACGACTGGAGCGCGCGCGACCTTCAGCGCGAGGAGACGACGGTTCGGCTCGGGCCGGCCAAGGGCAAGGACTTCGCCACCTCCATCGGTCCCTGGCTGGTGACCCCCGACGAGCTGGCCGACGCGCGCAGCGCCAAGGGGTACGATCTGTCGATGAGCGCCACCGTCAACGGCACGGAGCTGTCGCGCGGAAGCTGGGCGACCGCCCACTTCAGCTTCGGGGAGATGGTCGAGCGGGCGTCGGCCGACGTGCATCTGCGCCCCGGCGACCTTTTCGGCTCGGGAACGGTCGGCACGGGCTGCCTGCTCGAGGTCCGTGACGAGAAGCTCGGCCGGTACCTCGAGCCGGGCGACAGCGTGACGCTGGAGATCGAGCGTCTCGGGCGGCTGACGGCGCCGATCATCGAGCGGCCGCATCCATGAGCGCATCCGTCGACGCGCTGATCGCGCGGATGTCCCAGGCCGAGCGTCGCCTGGCCGAGCATGCCGACGCGCCGGTCCCGGACGGGCTCACCGACCCCGACCCGACCACCGACGAGCGCTGGGAGGCGGGGCAGGTCTGGGCACACATCGCCGAGTTCCCGCCGTACTGGCTGGCGGAGGCCCGAAAGGTCGCGTCGCTGCCGACGAACGAGCCCGTGCCCTTCGGCCGCGTGAAGACCGATGCCGGGCGCGCCGCGGCCATCGAGCGCGAACGCCACACCCAGCCGGCCGCCCTGCTCGAGCGAGTGCGCGGCTCACTCGCGGAGGTGACCGATGCGACTCGCTCCTTCACGCCGGAGGAGTGGAACCGACGCGGCCTCCACCCGACGCGTGGCGAGATGACGGTCCAGTCGATCGTCGAGCGCTTCATCATCGACCACCTCGAAGAGCACGCCGACCAGCTCGACCTCCTTCGCGGACCATCGTCCACGTAAAGAGTCCGTAATCGGCGCGTAACGGCGTCGGTTGCTTCGTGGCGCCTCCATCGGCTTCCTGCGCCATGGAGGTGCGCGCCTGGGTCAGCCGGATGCCCGCGACTCCTCCGCGTCCTCCGCGACCGCCGCCCGGCGGGCGGATGCAAGCGCGCCGATACGCACCAGGGCGGCCTCGAGCGATTCGAGGTCGTACGGCCCGCGGTGCCGGACCTCGTTGATGAAGAAGGTCGGGGTGCCCGCCACGCCGGCCTCCTCGGCGCTGTTGATGTCCTGGCCCACGCGCGCCGCGAACTTGCCGCTGCGCAGGTCTGCCTCGAAGCGGGCGACGTCCAGATCGAGCGCCCGCGCGTGCTCGACGAGGTCGGCGGGTCGCAGGCGATCCTGGTGGGCGAACAGCCGGTCGTGCATCTCCCAGAAGCGGCCCTGAGCCCCGGCAGCCTCGGCCGCCTGGGCGGCCAGCGCGGCGTTGGGGTGGACGTCCGTCAGCGGCAGGTGGCGGAACACGAAGCGCATGACGTCGCCGTGCCGCGCGATGAGCTCGACGACCACCGGCGCCGCCCGGCCGCAGTGCGGGCACTCGTAGTCGCCGTACTCGAGGAGCGTCAGCAATCCGTCCTCCGCTCCGCGCACGTGGTCGCGCACCGGGTCGACGGGATCGGTCAGGTCGACCAGCGGCGGTGCCGTTCGAGCCTCGGCGCGGCCGACCCATTCGCTCGGGAGCCACGAGATGGCGTGGAACAGGCCGAAGCTCAGGACGGCCGCCAGCACCGACGCGGTCAGGATGCCGAGCTTCGCCTCGTCGAGGATCTCGCCGGTGTAGCTGAGCTCGGCGATCAGCAACGACATGGTGAAGCCGATGCCGGCCACCGACGACGCCGCGATCAGCGATGGCCAGCCCACCGACAGCCTGGCGCCGCCGAGCCACGACCACGTGGCCACCCACGCACCGAGCGGGATGCCGATCGACTTGCCAACCACCAGCCCGACGATGATGGCCAGAACCAGCCGGGAGCTCAGCGCGTGTCCCAGCAGGTCGCCGCTGAGATCGAGCCCGGCATTGGCGAGCGCGAACAGCGGCACCACCACGAAGCTGCTCCACGGATGGAGCGCGTGCTGGAGGCGATCGTTGGGCGACAGCGACATCGTGATCCGGCGGGCGGCCTCGCGCGCGAGGTCGGGACTCGGCCGCTGGCGGAATGCGCGCGTCACACCGGTCGCCTCCTCCAGGCTCGCCCGACGCGGCGGATAGGCGCTGGTGAGCAGGCCGATCGCGACGCCGGCCACCGTCGGATGCACGCCCGCGATGGTCGAGGCGAGCCAGATCGCGAGGCCCAGCAGGACGTAGATGCCGCTGCCCTGCACGCCGCGCGCGCGCAGGACCGCCATGAGGGCGAGAAGGCCGATGCCGGCCGCCAGCGCACCGAGGTGGACGTCGGTGCTGTAGACAACCGCGATGACCAGGACGGCGGCCACGTCGTCGACGATGACGAGCGTCAGGAGGAAGGTGCGCAGGCGGAAGGAGCTGCGACGGCCGACGAGGGCGAGAACGCCGACCGCGAACGCCGTGTCGGTCGCCATGACCAGCGCCCATCCCCGCGCGGCGTCGCCGCCACCGCTGAGGAACAGGAAGATGAGGACGGGCAGCACCATGCCGCCGAGGGCGGCGATGACCGGCACGGCAATCCGCCGGCGCTCACGGAACTCGCCCATGTCGACCTCGCGGCGCACCTCCAGGCCGATGAGCAGGAAGAAGAGCGTCATCAGCCCGTCGTTGACCCAGTCCTGGAGGTCGTGGGCGAGGAGGAAATCGCCGAGCCGCAGCGACAGCTCGGTCGACCAGAACGCGTCGTAGCCGGCGCCCCACGGCGAGTTCGCCCAGACCAGGGCCGCCACCGTTGCGGCCAGCAGCACGACGGCGCCGCCGGCCTCGGTGGTCAGGAAGTGCTGGAGGCCGGCGAGCCGCTTGGCCGCCGGCGTGGTGTCGCCAGAGTCGGTGCGGCCGATCGCGCCGCCGGCTTCGTTGCTCAGGTTCGCCTCATCGTCGTGTGTTGGTCAGGCGGTGACGCCGGCTCCCCATCGGCGAAGCTCGGCGTCGAGATCCAGGGGCATGATCGTCGCCCGGTCGGCGTGGTCGCCCCATGCCTCGCGCGGCACCTGCCACATGACCTCGAACTCGTTGCCATCGGGGTCACGGCCGTACAGCGACTTGCTGACCCCATGGTCCGAGCTCCCGGTGAGCGCATCGAGCGCTCGCAGCGATGTCACCATGTCGGCCAGTCCCTCGATCGTGTCGATCTCCCAGGCCAGATGGTACAGGCCGGTCGATCCGCGAGGCGGGCGGGCCGCCTCGGGACCAACTTCGAACAGGCCGAGGTCGTGGTGGTTGCCGCCGGACGGCGAGCGCATGAAGACCGCACGCATGCCGCTCGGCCGGCTGAGCTCCTCGAACCCGAAGGCGTTCGCGTAGAACTCGGCCGCGGCGTCGATGTCACGCACGAAGAGGACGGCGTGGTTGAGCCTCGTGATCGCCATGGCTAACGCTCGAGCTTCCACGCGGAGGTCCAGCCCCAGCCGTTCTGCGCGTTGAGGCCGATGTTGATGTAGGCCATCCCCTCCAGGAATCTCGCGGCTCGCAGCGGACCCACATCGAGCGGAGAGAAGCCCATCGACTCGACCAGCGAGATGACGGTCTGCTTTGCCTTGTCGTCGTCGCCGGCGACGAAGCCGTCGATGTCGCGGCTCGGTGCCGCCTGGTTCGCGGCGAAGATGGTGTTGAACGCCTTGATGACGCGGGCCTCGGGCAGGAGCTTCTGGAACTCTTCCGCCGCCGACGTCCCGTCGGTGGCGAGCCCCGAATAGTCCGGCTTCAGCGGGTTGGTGACGTCGATGACCGTCTTGCCGGCGACGCCGTCGCGGATGTCGTCCGTGACCTCATCGGCCGCGCCGACGAACGGGACCGCCAGGATGACGAGGTCCGCATCGGCAACCGCTGCGGCGTTCCCCTCCGCGGATGTCGCGCCGACCTCTCGAGCGACCTCGGCCGCCCGCTCGCGGTTCTTCGCGGTCAGGGTCACGTCGTGACCTGCGCGGGTGATGGATGTGGCGAGGGCCTTGCCGACGTTGCCGGCGCCGATGATGGCGACTTTCATGGTGAAAACGTTCCTCTCGTGGTCTGATCGGGGGATTGTTCATGACAATCTCCCTTGGTTGTTATCCATATTGTGCGACAAGAGTTTGCCCTTGTCAATACCCTTCGGTTCGTGTCATAGTCGGTGCATGACCGATGCACCCCGCCGCCGACCGAAGGTCGGAGCGCAGATTCGCCGGCGGCGCCAGGATCGCGCGCTGACCCTCGCCGCCGTCGCCCAGCTCACGGGCCTCAACGTCGGCTACCTGAGCCAGGTCGAGAACGACAAGGCCTCGCCGTCGCTCGAGACCCTCGCCGCCCTGGCGGACGCACTGGACGTGCCGATCGCGTGGTTCCTGCTGGATACCAGCGTCGGTCCACGCATCATTCGTGCGTCCGAGCGGCCGCGCCGCGCCGTGCCGCGGTCGTCCGGCGTCATGACCCAGGTCGACGGTGGCATCGCGCGCGATATCGCGATCTTCGAGGCCCGCCTGCCGGCGGGCGAGCGCACCGGATTCCACGAGCATCCTGGCGACGAGCACCACATCGTCATGTCGGGGACCGTGCGCGTCACCCAGGGCGATGCGGTGGTCGAGGCGAACGCCGGCGACTACGTCCTGCTCGACGGCACCCTGCCGCACGACGTCGAGGTCCTCGGCGACGAGGAGGCGCACCTGCTCATCGTGTACCCGCGCGGCGGCCACTCGGAGCTGACCCGCCGCGACTGAACCGATCAGCCGCTCGCGGCCCACCAGGCCCGCAGGCGGGTTGGACGGATGCGGATCGGCACGGCGTACTCGGCCGCAAAGCTCGCCGGATCGGCTCCCAGGCGCTCGATGAGCGCCCCGTACTTCTCGACGTAGGGGTCCAGCCGGTCGACCGACGGCGCGCTCTCGTCGACCTCGGCGTGGCCGGTGAGGACGATGATCCGGTCGCCCAGCTCGTCGGTCCGGAGCGCGAACGCCACCCGCGGGTTGGCGGCGATGTGCCGCAGCTTCGGCTTGTCGCGCTGCGAGTAGACCAAGATCGTCTCGCCGTCCCACCAGAACCAGACCGGCGTCGGCACCGGCGTGCCATCGGCGGACGCGGTGATGAGCCAGGCCACGACGTCCTCACGCAACGCGGCCAAGACGCGTGCCCCTTTCTCGGTCCCGGGATCGATCACCATGACCCGCTCCTGCATCGGTCCAGCCGGGCGATAATGCCTCACCATGTTCTACGTCCAGCGCGGAGCGGTGCCGCACAAGCGCCACACCCAGTTTCGGAAGGACGATGGCGGCCTCTATGCCGAGGAGCTCTTCGGGGTCGAGGGCTTCGCCGGACGCAGCTCGCTGCTCTACCACCACACGCCGCCGACGCAGACACATCAGATCGATGCGCCGGCGCCCGTCGCCCTCGAACCGGCCGACCCGGAGGGCACCGCGCCGCATCATCATCGGCTGGTCAACACCGGCCAGCTGACCGCCTCGGGAGATGGCCTGTCCGGCCGCATCCCGCTCTTCTTCAACAACGACGTCACCTTCGGGGTGGTTCTGCCAGCGGAGCCGATGACCGACTACTACCGCAACGGCATCGGCGACGAGATGTACTACGTCCACGAGGGCACCGGCACGCTCGAGACGATCTTCGGACCGATCTTGTACGGACCCGGCGATTACCTGGTGCTGCCGATCGGGACCACCTATCGGCTGGTTCCCGACGCCGGCGTCGGGCAGCGCATGCTGTGGCTGGAGTGCCCGTCAGAGATCGAGCCGCCGCGGCGCTACCGCAACGAGTACGGCCAGCTGCTCGAGCACTCGCCCTACTACCACCGCGACATCCGCCCGCCCGCCGAGATGGCGCCGATGCTCGACGAGGGAGACTTCGTCATCCGCATCCGCAGTCGGGACCGGATCACGCCGTACCACTACCGCCATCACCCCTTCGACCTCGTCGGCTGGGACGGCTACCTGTGGCCGTTCGCGTTCAACATCGGCGATTTCGAGCCGATCACGGGGCGCATCCACCAGCCGCCGCCGGTGCACCTCACCTTCCAGCCGCGCAACTTCGTGGTCTGCTCGTTCGTGCCGCGCAAGTTCGACTATCACCCGCTCGCCATCCCGGCGCCGTACAACCACAGCAACATCAACTCCGACGAGGTCATCTACTACGTCGCGGGCAACTTCATGTCGCGACGCGGGGTCGATATCGCCTCGTTCACCGTCCATCCGGCCGGCATCCCGCACGGCCCGCATCCGGGATCGGTCGAGGCTTCGATCGGCAAGGAGGCGACGGA
>JAICRD010000144.1 GCA_025937535.1 Chloroflexota bacterium
CCCGGTCGGCGATGAACTGGATGTCATCGATGAGGAGCACGTCGATGCGCCGATATCGGCTGCGGAAGTCCTCCATCTTCTGCTCGCGGATCGAGTTGATGAAGTCGTTCGTGAACTTCTCGCTGGTCGCGTACAGGATCCGCTTGCGCGGAAACTTCGCGGCCACGGCATTGCCGATGGCATGCATGAGGTGCGTCTTGCCAAGGCCGACGCCGCCGTACAGGAAGAGCGGGTTGTAGGCGTGGCCGGGACGCTCGGCGACGCTCAGCGCCGCTGCGTGTGCGAGCCGGTTGGCGGAGCCGACGATGAAGTTGTTGAACGTGTAGCGCGTGTTGAGGTTGATGGCGTTGCCGCCGGCCGAGAGCGGCGGCATGGTGACCTGCGCCTCCTCGTCGACCTGCTCCGGGACCGGGCCCGATGCATCGGCGACGATGAATTCGACCTGGACCGATCCGCCGACGACCCGCGCCAGGGTCTGGCTGATCAGCGGTCGATATCGGTTGTCGAGCCAGTCACGTGCGAAGCCATTCGGTGCGGAGATCCGGTATCGGTTGTCCTCGATCTCGACGAGCTGTGTGTCCTTGAGCCAGGTCTCGAAGTTTGCCGGGGAGAGGCTGACCTGCAGCTCGCCGAGGGCGGCGCGCCACACCTGCTTGGCTTCCATCAATCGAGGGTCTCCGAGCCGAAATGCGGGCCTGAACCTGGTCCGAGATGAGTGCTGCCACCGGGCCGAATCGGACTGAGAAGCGGGCGGTCCGGGCCGGGGGTCGCCACTATAGCAGCGGCCGATTCGGCGGGGCAATGAATCGGTACGATTGCCTTCCGGGGCCGCCGCCGGCGCTCGTCGGACCCGCAGAAGACCTGGCTCCGGCGGTCGCGCCGGCCCGAGTTTGCGCCGGCAGTGCACCCGGCAGAACCAACTCGGAACGAACGGCCCCTCCTTCCACGCGGTGCAACCGAGCGCCGCTCCGAGCGGGCTGTAGGGTTTGACCGCCACGCCGTGCCGCCGGTAGAATCGCCGATCAGAGCGAGACGGGCCAATTCTTCGTGCGCGCAGGCTGGCGGAACGCCAGCCGTTCGTGTGTGAAGGGCTCGAAACGCGAACGTTGAACGAGGAAACGGCACGCACCCATGTCGAAGAGGACCTATCAGCCCAAGAAGCGCTCGCGCAAGCGCGAGCACGGCTTCATGGCCCGGATGGCTACGAAGGGCGGTCGGCGCGTGCTCGCTCGTCGTCGAGCCAAGGGGCGCAAGCGGCTCACCGTCTGACCGCTGAGGGCCGCGAAGGAAGTGCCCGTGCTGCCGATGCTCCGGCGCCGCGCGGACTTCGAGGCTCTCAGCCGTCAGGGAACCGCGCGCTCGACCCCGTTGCTGGTCCTCCGCTGGTTGAGGACCGATCGGGCCGAGACGCGCATCGGGCTGTCGACGCCGCGGACGATCGGCGGCGCCGTTCAGCGCAATCGGGTTCGTCGTCGACTGCGGGCACTCATGCGAGAGCGGCTCGAGCGCAGGATCGGTCCCGGATGGGACCTCCTCCTGATCGCCAGGCCGGCCGCGGGCGAGGCGAGCCACGCCGAGCTGGGAGCGGCGATCGACGCGCTCCTGGCGAGGTCGGACATCGGTACATGAAGACAATCGGCCGCAACATCGGACTGGGACTGATCATCGCCTACCAAAGGCTGACGGCATGGATGCCGCCCAGCTGCCGCTACTCGCCCACCTGCTCGGCCTACACGTACCAGGCCATCGAGCGGTATGGCCTCGTGCGCGGCGCGTGGATGGGCGCGAAGCGCATCGGCCGCTGCAACCCCTTCCACCCGGGCGGCTACGACCCGGTCCGCTAGACGAGAAGAGCTGAGTTGACCCCGATCATCGCCGCCGGCTTCCTGGGGATCGAGCACTTCACCCCGCCGTGGGATGTCTTCTTCCTCCCGCTGTTCAACCTGCTGATCTTCGTCTATCGGCTGCCCTTCTTCGACTTCGCGCTGGCGATCATCGTGTTCACGATCGTCATCCGCACCGTGCTGGCGCCGCTGTTCGTCAAGCAGATCCGCTCGCAGAAGGAAATGCAGCGGATGCAGCCTCTCATCAAGGAGGTGCAGCGCAAGCACAAGGGCAACCGCCAGAAGGTCTCCGAGGAGACCATGGCGCTGTACAAGGAGCACGGCGTCAATCCGGCCGCCGGTTGCCTACCGGTCGTGCTCCAGCTGCCGATCCTGTTCGCGCTGTACCAGGCGCTCATCCGCGCCTCGGGTGTGATCAATTTCACCCCGAACGACGGCAACCGCAGCGCCCTCGAGGCGTGGGTCCAGACCGCGGGCCTCGAACGGCTCGGCAACAACAACTTCCTGGTCCCGTTTGAGGGCCCCTGCAATGCGCCACCCGACTTCGCCAGCCTGGTGCCTCTCAACTGCCAGCTCATCGATCCCCTCAAGCTGAGCGACCACGTCGACACCACCGTCGGCTGGCTGCTCAACCTGGACCTCGCGCGGATCGATCATGTCTTCGCGATCCCGATCCCTGGTATCGGCTTCGCGCTCTCTCTCCTGGCCGTCATCGCCGCCGTCTTGCAGTTCGTGCAGGTCCGCATGACGAGCCAGAAGCCGAATCCGGACGATCCGACCGCCGGAATGACGAGCACGATGACCTACACGTTCCCGTTGCTCACCATCATCTGGGGCGGCATCTTCCCGAGCGGCCTGATCCTGTACTGGATCGTGTACACCGCGTACCTCGTGGTCCAGCAGTATCTGATCATGGGTTGGGGCAACCTCTTCCCGCTCTTCGGCTGGACGCCCTCCTGGGCGCAGTCGGGGATCGACGCAAACGCCGCGCAGCGTCCGAAGCGAGTCGACACGACCGATGCGCCGGCCGAGAGCCCCCAATCCTCGAACCCCCGCGCCACCGCTCCCGGCGGCAGCCGCAGCAATCCGCGGCCCCCGAACCGAAAGCAAGGTGGTGCCAAACGAAGAGGCCGAAAACGATGACCTTCCGAGAATTCACTGGCAAGAACGTTGAAGAGGCGATCCGCGCCGCCATGGCGGAGTTCAGCGCCGACCTGAGCGATCTCGACATCGAGATCCTGGGCCAGGGCAGCCGCGGCATCTTGGGCGTTGGTGGCGAGGATGCCCGCATCCTGGCCGCCCCGAAGTCGGCGGTGGCCGCCGCCGATACGGTCCGCGTCGAGGCGCCCGCCGCCGCGGCGCCATCACGACCCAGCCGACGCACCGCCGTTCCGGTCGAGGAGCCTTCCGAGACCGATGACGACGCGGTCGCGGAGGCTGGGCCCGATGTCGTCGCCGAGGCTCTCACCGACGCGCCCACCGATGACGACGCGCAGGGCGTCGAGCTCGCCGGCAGCGAGACCGCACGTCGAAGTCGCGGCGGCCGTGGTCGGGGCGGCCGCGGACGGAACGGTCGCGAGCGAGAGCACGCCATCCGCGAGGCGCGACCCGAGCGAGCCCCGCGCGAGCCGCGCGGCGACCGGCCATCGCGCGAGCCCGCGCCGTTCGTGTCCGGCAAGCCGATCGAGGAGCTGTCCGACGACGAGCGCTCGACCCTCGACACCGCCAAGGCGGTCCTGGAGGAGATGCTCTCCCTGATGGGCCTCGCCGGCACCGTCGAGGTGGCGAGCGGCGGAGAGACGGCACGCCTCAACGTGAAGGGCGACGACCTCGGGGCGCTCATCGGCCGCCGCGGTGAGAAGCTGGCGAGCCTCCAGCACATCGTGAACCTGATCGTCGGCCGCCGCGAGGGGCAGCATCACCGCATCGCGATCGACGTCGAGAACTATCGCGGTCGCCGCGAGGAGCAGCTTCGCGACGTCGCCGATCGCGCGGCCAAGCGCGTCATCCAGACCGGCAAGATCATCCAGCTCGAGGCGATGCCGGCGGTCGAGCGCCGCATCGTCCACATGGCGCTGCTCGAGAACGGCAAGGTCCGGACGCAGAGCGTCGGGGTCGAGCCGAATCGGCGCATCGTGGTGCTCCCCGCGAGCCAGGTCAAGGACTAGGCACGCGCCGCCGCGGGCGGGCGCAGCCATGGAGGGGGTAGCGTGCGCCGTCGGGCGCCTGGGGGCGGACGGCCCATGGCTCGGTTTCGCGCCGGCCATCGACGACGGCTATGAGCTCGTCGTCGGCGGGGCTTCGGCGCCGTCGCGCCACGTCGCCGATGCCGACGACCTGCTCTGCCTGGCGATCGCCTACTTCGAAGACGAGCTGGATGCGCCGCCGGAGGAACTGGCGGCAACCCACGCCGACATCGGCTCACTGGTGCGCCACGTCGCGGAGCACGAGGCGGACGCCGATCGACGGCGGCTGCTGGGCGAGGCCGTCGACGCCGTGGATGACGGGCTGCCGGCCGACGCGGTGGTCGGCCGGCTCCGGGTCTGTCTCGTGGGCGTGGAGGATCCGGTCGCCCGGCTCACGCGCCGAGCGACCGAGAGCGGTGGGCGCCTGACGCGCTAGAAGTCGCTCCGGCGCCCCTCGTCGGTGGCATCCGGGATGGTCGTGTCAGCCGTCGTGTCGGCTGGGGCCTCGGGGGTTGGGGCTGCCGCCGGTGGAGCCGGCGGTGGCGCTGCCGCCGCCTGCGACGGAGCATCGCTGCTGGCGGCACGATCGGCCGCGGTCGTCGAGCTGCCGAGCTGGAACTTGCCACCTTCAGCCTGGAACTCCTGCCAGCCGGCCCAGCCCATCAGCAGGCCGCCGACGACATTGAGGAGCCAGCCGATGACGAACAGCGGGCTGAAGCTGAGCAATCCGAGCAGGCCGAAGCCCGACAGCAGGCCGAGAACGGCAAACACGGCCGCGATCCCGCCCACGACGAGCATGAGGCTGCCCTTGGAACCGGGCAGGTTCGTCTGGGGTGAGAGCTGGGGGAGAAAGACGACGGCCAGCATCGCCAGCGCGAGCAGCAGCCCGAGCCAGCCCACACCGAATCCGAAGGTCCCTGCGGCCGCGAGCACCGCGCCGACGATCGCGGCGATGGCGCCATACGCGGCGAGCTTTTCGTTTTGACCGAGCTTCGAGAAATCCATCCGAACGCACCACCCTCCGAGCGAGAACATGCCCCCCGTAGCCGCGAGGGACCGTAGCACAGGCGGGCAAGCGCGCTGCGGCCCGGACAACGAAAAGCCGACGAGCTCGTGGTGCGTGAGCGTCGCCGGCGCGGATGAGTGCTGGTGGAGATGGGGGAGAATCGAACTCCCCGTCCAGAACACGATCCCCGAGAACTTCCTACAGGTATTTCCGGCCAACTTGCGGTTTCGCGTCGCGAGCCCCCGACCGGCGGGGTGCTTCGCTTGCTATCCGGTGATGCCTCTCGGCTCTTTGACGTCGCTCACCGGAGTCAGCGGCGCCGCACCTCCCCTGATGACATCTTCGCCGTCCGGGGAGGGGGGACGGCGTCGATGCTCACTGCCTAAGCAGCGAGGGCGTAACTATCGTTGCCAGTTACAGCAATTGCCCGCTTTTTTACGAGGCCTGCGAGCAACCTCGACCTGCGATTCCC
>JAICRD010000243.1 GCA_025937535.1 Chloroflexota bacterium
CATCGTCGCGGTCCGGGTTCTGCGACACGTTTACTTGGCCGCTCCCGTCCGCGTTCATCACGTAGATCTCGTTGTTTCCGTCGCGGTTGGTGACGAAGGAGATCTTCTCCCCGTCGGGTGACCAGCGGGGGTCATGGCCGCGTTCGGTCAGCTTGCGCTGGCCGCTGCCGTCGGCGTTCATCACGTAGATGTCGTTGACCTTCGCACGCGTCCCGGGGCGCGCCCTAACGAAGAGGATCTTCTGGCCGTTGGGCGACCAGGTGGCGCTGTTGAAGCTCACCGTGTTGAGCCGCCGTTGTCCGCTGCCGTCTGCGTTTATGACGTACATGCCAGGTCGGTCGTCCGGTCCTGTAAACGCGATCTTGCGGCCACCAGCCGACCACGCGCTCGGCCATCCGCGCGCGAGCCGCCGCTGTCCGCTGCCGTCGGCGTTCATGACATAGACGTTTGGTCCAGGATCGCTAGCCCATCCTCCGCATGCTGGGGGAACGCTGAAGCGTAAGAAGGCGATCCGTGTGCCGTTCGGCGACCACATCGGCAGAGCGTCGGCGAGCCCGTTACGCGTCAACCTGCGAAGCCCGCGTCCATCCACGTTCATGACGTAGATCTCGCCACGACACTTCACGTCGCGACCGCTCACGAACGCGATCTTCTTGCCGTCAGGCGACCAGACAGGAAGGTCGTCGAGCCCCCACTGGCGCGTGACGTCCCGCGGCTGCCCGCTCCCGTCGGCGTTGACGAAGAGAAGGCTCGGCGGGGAGTGACTGGATTTGCCCGGAGCGAAGAACGCGATCGTTTGTCCGTCGGTCGACCAGGCGACACCCCTGCCGGAGTCCGGGTAGCCGATGTACTCCCTGTGCTCTAGGAGGCGCTTGTCGCTTCCGTCGGCGTTCGCTACGTATAGGTCGGAGACGACGAGCGTCGGAGGAGGCGGGTTGGGGACATTGCGATCGCCGCCCCTCCAGAGAGATGTGCTCGTGAAGGCGATTCTCGCTGCCCCCGCCTGCGCGGCAGCGTTCATTTGCGCGGACGCTGCTGGCGACGGGGTCTGCGATGCGGCGCCGCCGTCGAGGAGGATGAGGACGACTGCGCCGACAGAGGCCGCGAGCGCTGTGAGCGCCAGGTACCTGCGATGGCGGCGGCGCTGCTCTCGCCGCGCCTCCTCGATCAGCGCCTCGACGAGCGCCTCGATCTCTTCGCGTTCCAGCGGCTTGCTGTCGGGAGCCTCCGGCGCTTGCGAGGGCGGACGCGGCGGGGCAGAAACGGTCATGCCTGCCTCCACTCCAACATTGAGCTAGTATTGCTAGTACATTGATTAGTGTCAAGGTGAACAAGAAGGACGGCACCGACCTCCTCTATCTCCAGGTCGCTGCCCAGATACGACGTGCGATCGCAGACGGCGAAGCCAAACCCGGTGAACGACTCCCACCGGCACGCGACCTCGCGACCGTGCTCGGTGTCAACACCAACACCGTCCTGCGCTCGCTACGGCTGCTCCAGGACGAAGGGCTGCTCGAGCTACGCCGCCGACGCGGAATCACAGTCGCCGGAACACCCGAACGCGGCGCCGTCATCCAGAAAGTGCGGGAGCTGGTCGAGTTCGCTCGCACCCAGGGATATGCCGCCGAGGAACTCGTCGAGATGATCGAAGACGTGGCCTGACAGCCCCGTCAACGAAGCTCCTTGTTCGCCTCCTGGTCGAACCACATGGCGAACAGCGTGAACTGCGTGCCCGACACGAGGAGGAGGGCGACCAGGACGATCGTCGCCGTGGTGATGTCGTTGCCCCAGCCGAGGCGGGAGATCGTCACCACGAGGCCGAGCAGGAAGCCGACGACGGTCATCAGCGCGCCGAGCGCGTAGAAGAAGACGAGCGGGTGGAAGTCGCGGATCACGTACTTCTCCTTCATGCGCCACCAGAAGCCCTTGAAGAGGAGCCACGCGATCCGCGGCGCGACGCGGCGGATGCGGATCCCGGAGCGCTCCCCGACGCCGTAGATCGGGCGCGACGGGACGTCCCGCACGCGCGCGTTCTGCACGTTCAGGTGGACGAGGACGTCGTTCGGGAAGCCGTAGCGGCGGTAGAGCCGCGCGAGGTCGAGCCGGCGGAGCGCGTCGAGCGAGAGGGCCGTGTAGCCGGCCTGCGAGTCGGCGACGTGCCAGTAGCCCGAGGCGATCTTCGTCAGGAGCGAGAGGACGGCGTTGCCGAGGTAGCGGGTCCGGGGAATCAGCTGCCACGCCTCGCCGCTGAAGAGCCGGTTCGCCTTCACGTAGTCCGCCTGCCCGCGCGCGACGGGCG
>JAICRD010000171.1 GCA_025937535.1 Chloroflexota bacterium
CGCGCTGAAGCGCCTCTTCCTTGCTGAGGACGCCCTCGTTGACCATGTCGACCGCGATCTTCACGGCGGCGGGCGCCGTCCGCTTGCCGGAGCGCGTCTGGAGCATGTAGAGCTTGCCGCGCTCGATGGTGAACTCCAGGTCCTGCATCTCGCGGTAGTGGCCCTCGAGGCGCTGGGCGATCTCCTCGAACTGGGCATAGACCTCTGGCAGCTCGTCGCGCATGTGGCTGATCTTCGACGGGGTGCGCACGCCGGCGACCACGTCCTCGCCCTGCGCATTCGTCAGGTACTCGCCGAAGATCTGCCGCTCGCCGGTGTTCGGGTCGCGGGTGAAGGCGACGCCGGTGCCCGAGTCGTCGCCCATGTTCCCGAACACCATGGTCACGATGTTCACGGCGGTGCCGAGGTCGTGCGGGATCTTGTTGAACTCGCGGTAGTCGTGGGCGCGCTTGCCGAACCACGAGTCGAAGACGGCGCGAACGGCGAGCTCCAGCTGCCGATACGGATCGGTCGGGAACTCCTCCCCGGTCTTCTCCTTGACGATCTCGGTGAAGCGCTGGCCGATGTCGCGCAGCTGCTCGGCCGTCAGATCGGTGTCGAGCTTCGCGCCCGCATGCTCCTTGAGCTCGTCGAAGGGCTCGTCGAAGTCCTCCGCCTTGAGGTCGAGCACGATGCGCCCGAACATCGCCACGAAGCGGCGCCAGGCGTCCCAGGCGAACCGCTCGTTGCCGGTGAGCGCAATGAGGCCCTGGACGGTCTCCGGGTTGAGGCCCAGGTTGAGGACGGTGTCCATCATGCCGGGCATGCTGAACGCGGCGCCGCTGCGCACGCTCACGAGCAGCGGGTTCGAAGGGTCCCCGAAGCCCTTGCCGGTCTGCTCCTCGAGCTCGTGCATGTGCGCCACGACGTCGTCCCACAGGCCCGCTGGAAACTCTCGACCTGCCTCGTAGTAGGCGTTGCAGGCCTGGGTCGTGATCGTGAAGCCCGGCGGGACCGGCAGGCCCGCGTTCGTCATCTCCGCCAGCCCGGCCCCCTTGCCGCCGAGGGTCGACCGCATCGAAGCGTTGCCCTCGCTGAAGGTGTAGATCAGCTTGCCATTGCTCTCGGCGCTGCTTCTCGCCTTCGCGGTCGTCTTTCGGGGCTTGCGAGCGGTCGTGGCCATGCGGCGATCGGTCCTCGTGCGTGCGCTTCGTGGGGAACGACGATTGTACCGCGGGCGGGCTGAAGGGCAGTTCCGGCTGCCTGGGCAGTCGTGATGGCTGACGGCAGCGCCAGTTGATTGGCGCTATTCCGCAGGAGAGGCGTGCGGCGTGGGACTGCGCCAGTTCATTGGCGCCTGGTACGCATGAAGCCCTCGTCGGCGCGCTGCTCGTGCGGCGAGGGCTCCAGCACACTGGCGAAACTCAACGCGAGACCGGCGTCATGTGGAATAGGGCCAGTGCACCGGCGCTCGGCCAAGGGATCACCGTCGAAGGCACGCCGTGTCAGAGCCAGCCGCGCCACCGGGCGACGACGAGCGTAACGACCGCGGTGAAGATCATGAAGCCGATGACGACCCAGAACAGGTTCGGGTTGTCGAACAGGCCCACCTTGAAGTTCATGCCCATGATGCCGGCGAGCACGACGCCCGGCAGCAGGATGACCGACGTCCAGGTCAGGACCCGCATGATGTCGTTCGTGCGCTGCGCCGTGCGAGTCATATGCACGTCGAAGGTGCCAATGAGCATCTCGCGCACGTGCGACACCGCATCGCTGGCGCGCGTCAGCCGCTCCGCCTCGTGGGCGAGCGCACGAGATTGCGCCTCGTCCAAGTCGGCCACGAAATCGGGGCGCACCAGCTCGGCGAACACCTCGCGATGCCTCCCGACGATGCGCCGAACCTTGGCGATGCGTCGCCGCATCGCCACCAGCACCTGGAGCAGGTCGTCGTCGCGACGCAGCGCCGCCTCATCGAGCTCGTCGACCTTGTGCTCGAGCTCGTCCGCGGCGGCAAAGAAGGAGTCGACGTGCCAGTCGAGGATGGAGACGAGGAACTCGACCGGCTTGAGGAGACCGATCGGGCGTTCGTCCCGCAGTCGGTCGCGGTGTTTGGCCAGGTACGGCAGCGGTGCGTCGTGGCGAGTAATGATCCACTCACGGCCCATGAGGATCCGGAGCGGCACCGGCTCGAGCTCCTCGCCGTCGGTCATGGACAGGACATCGATCTCCACCGCGCCCTCCAGGACGCGAGCGTCGGGCGTGCTCAGCTCCGACTGGAGCGCCTCGATCGCATCGTCGCTGAGGCCGAGGGCGGTGGCCACGCTGGCGCGCTCGTCCTCGTCGGCGGACTCGAGGTCGACCCACAGGAGCTGATCCTTGGAGAGGCGCCTGCGCTTCGGCTCACTCAGGTCGATCTCTTCGTCGCGCCCGTCCGGATGCCAGAGGATTGCTTCGATGCTCACCGAGCAAGCCAATGCAACCGCCATGCCCGGCGGGTGCGACCTACCACGGGTTACCGGGCCGCCAGTCGACGAAGACCGGGGCGTCGATCGACAGGCCGGCGGGCGAGCGGGAGGTGCGCAGCACCATGACATGGCCGTCCTCGGTCGCGTCGCGAACGCGCTCACCGTCGGGCATGCGAACGCCCACCGGGCCGCGCCAGGTCTCCCAGCCAAGCCGCTCGTAGAAGGCGTTACTGCCGGTGGCGAGACCGCCCAGGATGTACTCCTCGGCGATGAGCTCTCCGACCCGCCGCATCACGGCCGTGGCGTAGCCGCGTCTCTGCGCATCGGGCCGCGTTGCGACGCTCTCGACGTAGCCGACGTCGATCGCGAGGTCCGCCTCGTGGCCCAGGTAGAGCCGCCGATCGACGATCTGGGCGTGCGCGATGGGCTGCCCCGCGACCTCGCCGATGACGTGCAGTCCCGGCCCGACCTGCTCCCACGCGGCCGCGAACGGCTCGCCGAAGGCCACTTCGCACAGGCCGATGAGGTCCGCGGTGAGGTCGGGACCGAGCTCGTCGGTCTGTCTCACCACGACGCGGAGATCGTTCACCGGCGTCGAGCCACGCGTCGCCGGCCGGGCTCGCGGTAGCGCGCCTCGATCAGCGGCCACAGGTCGTCCAATGCCAGCCGGTAGTCGCCGCCGATGCGTCGGGCCCGGAGCCGGCCGCTCCGAATGAGGCGGCGCACGTGCTCGGGGTGGAAGCCGAGCACGGTGGCGGCAGCGCGCGTCGGCAGGTCGAGCGCGTCAACCTCGACCTCCGCGTCGTCGGGCAGGCCGGCGAGTGCCACCGCCATGGCCTTGGTTCGATCGGCGGTGAGCGCGATCGCGCTTGCCTCGCGGGTGCGCATGGCGGTCTCGAGCGCGGCGCTCATTCGCTGCCGCAGCAGCCCGACGTTCATCGCCCCGCGTGCAGCCAGCCGCGAGCGAAGGCGAGCTCGAAGAGCGGACCGATCCCCGCAACGAGCCGTCCGAGCCATCCCGCGTGCTGGCGGTACAGCGTCCTCGCCTTGCTGACGACTCGATCGCGGTCGAGGCCGTGGAGCTCGTCGGCCAGCGCGCGGAACTCGGCGAATGCTGCGGCGTCGTCGTCCGCCAGCCAGCGGGCATCGGCCAGGGCCTCACGCGCGGTCGGGTCGTCCGGGCGGAGCTGCGCGGCCGTCGATGCCGCCTGGACCGCTCCCCGAGCGTCGCCGGTCCGCACCAGGGCGCGCGCGAGCTCCAGCTGGGCACGGCCGTCGCTGGGGTCGAGGCGCACGGCGCGCCGCGCGGCGTCGACGCCCATGTCCGGCTGCGCCGCTTCGATTCGCTCGTGCGCCTCCGCGACCTGCCACTCCCCCTGCGCCGGGTCGTTGCGGGCCAGCCGGCCGAACTCGGCCGCCGCGTCGCGATGCGCGCCACCGGCGGCGAGCACCTCGGCCAGCAGCTCGCGGTAGCGGATCTCCTCGGGATCGAGGCGCACGGCGTCCTGGGCGTGGCGTTCCGCCTCCCCGAGCCGGCCGAGCGCCAGGAGCGAGCGAGCCCGCAGCTCGTGGGCGGCGTCGTCGCCCGGCCGCTGCGCGATCAGCGCATCGGTCTGTCGCAGGACCTCCTCGTGGTCGCCACGCGCGTATGCCTCGCGCAGCGCATCGCGATTCACGGAGCTGGCGTCCACGCTCGGGTCAGTCCCCACCGGCCGCGTCGCGCGCGACGCCTTCCCAGGCGGTCCGCCCGTCCAGGAGGTCGGCGATTCGCTGCGCAACCAGGTCGAATGCGACGCGCTCCTGCGTCATCGTGTCGCGCTCACGGATGGTGACCGCGCCATCGTCCAGCGAGTCGACGTCGACGGTCACGCAGAACGGCGTCCCGATCTCGTCCTGGCGTCGATAGAGCTTGCCGATCGAGGCGGTGTCGTCGTACGTCGCCGTGACGCGCTGCTTGAGGTCGCCCGTGAGGCGGCGGGCGCGTTCCACCAGCTCGGGGCGGTTCCGAAGCAGCGGGAGCACGGCCACCTTGATCGGTGCCAGGTCCGGCTTGATGCGCAGCACGACCCGCTTCTCTTTGGCCAGCTGCTCCTCGGTGTAGCCGTCGACCAGGATAGTCAGCACGGCGCGGTCGACACCCATGGCGGGCTCGATCACGTACGGCACCACGTGCTCATCGGCCTCGGCGTCGAACAGCTCCAGCTTCTTGCCCGATGCGGCGGCGTGCGCCTTCAGGTCGTAGTCGGTGCGGTCGGCGATGCCCTCCAGCTCCGACCAGCCGATCGGAAACTCGTACTCGAGGTCGGTGGTCTGCTTCGAATAGTGGCTGAGCTCGTCCGTATCGTGGGGACGCAGGCGGAGGCGATCGGGGTTGATGCCGAGCACATCGGTCCACCAGCGGTGACGCGCCTCGACCCA
>JAICRD010000079.1 GCA_025937535.1 Chloroflexota bacterium
CAGCGGGCGCTTACCAGCCGCTTACCGGTCGATTACCAGACGCTCACCAGTGGCCGATCGGCAGTCTGCCTTCAGGACGGGTCGCGCGCGACCTCCGCCTCCCAAGCCGCGCCACGCTCGAGCGTGCGCCGGTAGGCGGCCCAGACCGCATCGGAGAAGACGGTTCGGATGCGACCCTTCTCCAGCTCGTAGATGGCGGCCGCGCTCGTGCCGCCAGGAGAGGTCACGGCGTTGCGGAGCTGTGCTGGATGGAGGTCCGACTGGCGCGCGAACTCGGCCGATCCGATGAGCGTGTCGACCACGAGATCGTGCGCGAGCTCGCGCGGGAACCCGAGGTGCACACCGGCGTCGATGAGCGCCTCCATCACCGCGAACAGGTAGGTCGGTCCCGTTCCGGAGAGTGCGGTGGCCATTGCCACGAAGGCCTCGTCGCCAACCTGTCGCTCCTCGCCGAGCGCTCGGAGCACCCCGCGGGCGAGGTCACGCTGCGCCGCGCTGCACGCCTCCGACGCGCTCCAGACGGTGATGCCGCGACGAATCTGGCTCGGCGTGTTCGGCATCGCGCGCACCACGGCCGCGTGCTGGAGCCCGTCGACCAGCGTCCGAATGGTGGCACCGGCCACGATCGACACGACGACCTGGTCGGCGTCGAGCCGTCCACGCAGCTCGCGCATGACGCGGCCGAGCATCTGCGGCTTGACCGCGATGACGACCACCTGGGCATCGGCCAGTGCCTCCCGGTTGGTGGCGACCGGATGGATGCCGTGGCGCTCGGCCAGCAGGTCGCGTCGCTCACGCCTGGGGTGCGACGCCGTCAGCTGCGCGGCCTGCACGGCGCGGTCGGCGATCAACCCCGAGATGATCGCCTCCGCCATCACCCCGGCGCCCACGATCCCCACTCGCATCGTCCGGCGTGTCATCGGTCGTCCTCCGCTCCCTCGCCTACCGACCGCTCCTCACCGAGCAGCTTCCTGGCCTCCTCGATCTGTGCGGCCGGGGCGGCTGCCCTTCCGAGCAGGTCGACCGCGGCCGAGGCAACGCGCCGGGCCGAGGTCACGTCCCCGAGCTCCAGGAACGCCCGCCCGAGGCCAACCGCAGCCAGGCCCTGCTCCTGCTCGGCGCCGATGTCGCGCGCCTCGTCGATCGCCTCGGCATAGTACCGACGCGCGCTCGCCGGATCGCCGGCCGCAGCGCGCAGGTCGCCGATGCGCCGCGCCTGGCGCGCCGCCTCCAGCGCCTCGCCGGCCTGCTCGAAGTGCCACAGGGCACGGTGCGCCCACACGTCGGCCGGCCACCAGTCGCCGGCCGTGATCGCCCGCTCCATCGCCTCGACGGCCACCGATGCCGCCCTGGCATGGTCGCGGTCGCGGGCCGCATCGAGGTACGCGGGCGCGAGCGGGCCGCGGCGCAGCGCGACGGGGAGCTCGCGCAGCCCAGCCACCGGCGACCGCTCACCGATCCCCAACGACGCGCGAAGCTGCTCGAGCCAGCGGCCGAGCCGCCCGCGAGGACGCTCGCCCCAGGCCGGGCGCTCGTGCGAGGGCGAGTGCGCGTGCCCGGCGTGCATCGGTCAGCCGGCGGCGGCGCGCAGGTCGTCCACGCGATCGACCCGCTCCCAGGGCAGGTCGAGGTCGTCACGTCCGAAGTGGCCGTAGGCGGCCGTCTGGCGATAGATCGGGCGGCGCAGGTCGAGGTCGCGGATGATCGCACCGGGGCGCAGGTCGAAGGTGCGCTCGATCAGCGCGGCGAGCCTGTCGTCGGGCAGCGTGCCGGTGCCCCAGGTCTGGACGTTGATCGCAAGCGGATGCGCGACGCCGATCGCGTACGCCAGCTGCAGCTCGCAGCGCCTCGCCAGCCCCGCCGCCACGACGTTCTTGGCGACGTAGCGAGACATGTAGGCGCCGGAGCGATCGACCTTCGTCGGGTCCTTGCCGCTGAAGCTGCCGCCGCCGTGACGCGCCATGCCGCCGTAGGTGTCGACGATGATCTTGCGGCCCGAGAGGCCCGAGTCACCCATCGGCCCGCCGATGACGAAGCGGCCGGTTGGATTGACCAGGTGGCGCGTCTCGTCGTCGAGGAGCTCGGCCGGGATGGCCGCCTCGACCACGTGCGTGCGGATCGCGGCCGCCAGCTCGTCCATGTCGACGTCGGGGTCGTGCTGGGTGCTGACCAGCACGGTGTGCACGCGCCGCGGGCGGCCATCGGCGTCGTATTCGACCGTGACCTGGCTCTTCCCGTCCGGTCGCAGGTACGGGAGGGTGCCAGCGCGCCTGACTTCGGCCAGGCGGCGTGCGACCCGATGAGCCAGCATGATCGGCATCGGCATCAGCTCGTCCGACTCGTCGCTGGCGTAACCGAACATCATTCCCTGGTCGCCGGCACCCAGCTCATCGGCCTCGACGCCGGCGCGCGCCTCGAGGGCGTGGTCGACACCGAGCGCGATGTCGGGCGACTGCTCCTTGATGGCGGTCATGGTGCCGCACGTCTCCCAGTCGAAGCCGAGCCGGCTGTCGTTGTAGCCGATCTGGCGCACGGTCCGACGCACCACGTCCTGCACGTCCACGTAGTGCTTGGTCGTCACCTCTCCCAGCACGATCACCAGGCCGGTGGTGGTGGCCACTTCCACCGCGCAGCGGGCCTCGGGATCGTGCTCGAGGACGTCGTCCAGGATCGCATCGGCGACCGCGTCGCACAGCTTGTCGGGATGACCCTCGGTGACCGATTCGGACGTGAACAGGGTAGGGATGGTGGACTCTGGCATGGAACTCCCGTGGGGCGGCGATTCGGCGCGAGTGTAGCGCCGATGATGCTAGCGGCTAGCCGACGCCCAGGCCGATCCGATGCGCCACCGCGGCCGCCTCGTGGCGCCGGCTGACGCCGAGCTTGCTGAGGATGTTGCTGACGTGGACGCCGGCGGTGCTCTCCGCCATGAACAGCTGCTCGCCGATCTGGCGGTTGCTCCGACCGCTGGCCAGCAGCTCCAGCACCTCGCGCTCGCGGCGGGTCAGGCCGAGCCGATCCGCCTCGTCGTCCGCGGTATCCACGCCCTCGAGGCCGATGCGCGCGCGGCGCGCCAGTGCCTCGGTCCGCGCCCGCAGTGGCGCGGCCGCCAGATCGACGGCAATCGAGTGGGCCTCGGCCAGCGCTGCGGCGCCATCGTCACGACGGCGATGCGACAGGTGCACCTCCGCGGCGTCGGCCAGGACGACCGCGAGCTCCCAGGGCCGTGCCAGCGCGCGCCGCGCCGCGACTGCCGCATCCCACGCCGCCGGGTCGTTCGTGCCGCGTGCTCGCTGCGCGAGGGCGATCGCCAGGATGGCGTCGGCCTCGATCACCGGCGAGCGGCGCGCGGTCAGCTCTCCGACGCGGGCCAGGTACCGACCGAGATCGGCCTCGAGCTCGGTGGTGCGCTTGACCGCCGCCGCAACGCGGGCTCGGTCACGCGCCGAGCGCCCGGCAACCGCCTCGTCGGCCTCGGCGCGCAGCCCGATCATCAGCAGAGCCCGGCCATCGGTGTCCACCTCCGGCTCGATGACTCGCGCGAACGTGTCGCGCACGATGTCGCGCGCCACCAACGGCTCGCCGGAGGCGATGGCGAGCTCCGCGCGCCGCGCGTGGAGCAGGTCGGGGTCGGGACTCACGACCCGTTCGCCGAGCGACTCGTACGCATCGAAGTCGGCGCGCGCGCCGTCGAAGTCGCCGCGCGCGACCCGCAGCCGGATGCGATTCGAGAAGAGCCAGCGCATGGCGTAGCGCGTGGGGTTCGAGGCGATGGCCTCGTCGATGATGATCGCGGCCTCGTCCCAGCGGCCGAGGTCGAACAGTGCGCGCGCCGCCTTCGACGCCATCTGGCCGCCGAAACGGGCCTCGGCGCCGAGGTCACGCAGGCGGGCGAGCGTGGCAAGCGCCAGCTCCAGCGACTCGGCGTGGTGCGCCATCTCATCGAGCACCCAGCCAAGCCCGACGGCGGTCAGGTACACAGCCAGCGGATCGCCGAGCGCCACCGCCTTGGCGTGGCCCTCGCGCAGGATCGGCAGCCCGCGATCGAAGTCGGAGCGGGACGCGAGATCCAGCCCGAGGGCATTGAGCGCCCTCGCCTCGGCCACCTCGGCGCCGACGGCGCGCGAGATGGCGAGCGCCGCTTCGGCCAGCCCCAGCGACTCGCTGAACCGACTCCGGACCATGAGCGAATGGGCCAGGTCCGAAACGACGCGAGCGCGTTCGCTGGTGGGTGGGTCGATCGGGATGAGATCGACCGCTCGCTCGAGCGCGGCGACCCCGGCCTGCCAGTCCCCCGCCTCGTTGAAGTACCACGCCAGCCGATGCTGGAGGCCGCCGGCGCGCATCGGATCGGCGACGGCATCCGTCTCGCCGAGCGCCTCGCGGATCAGGTCGATCGAACGCCGCGGGTCGCCGCATTGCGCGGCCGCCTCGGCCGCCTCCTGGAGGATCACGGTGCGGCTGACGCCTGCCGGCAGAACGCCGCTGGGCACCTTCGGCCACAGCTCGAGCGCCCGCTCCAGGAAGGCCTGCGCCTCCGCGAAGGCAAAGCCGCTCGCCGCGGCGCGAGCTGCCTCGAGCGACGCCGGCAGCGCGCGCTCGAGGTCGTGGGCCATGAACCAGTGGTGCGCCAGGAGCGCCGCCGAGGCGGAGGGGTCACCCGGCGTCAGCTCGGGGTGCGCCTCGATGGCCTGGGCGTAGGCCGCGTGCAGCTGCGTGCGCTCCGACGGCAGCAGGTCCTCGTACACGGCCTCCTGCACCAGGGCGTGCCGGAACGCGTAGCCGGGCGCTTGATCGGGCGTCGATGGAACCAGCAGGTGGTGCTCGACGGCCTGTCGCAGCGCCTCGGTCAGGTCGACGCCGGACGGCTCGACCACCGCCGCCAGGAGCCGATGATCGACGCGCTCTCCGGCCACGGAAGCGATCTTCAGCACCTGCTGCGCCTCGGCGTCGAGGTGCCGCACCCGATCCTCCAGGGTGTCACGCAGGCTCCGCGGCAGCGCCAGGCCCGCCTTGCCGGCGGCCATCAGCTCCTCGGCGAAGAAGGGGTTGCCACCGGAGCGGGCGAGAACGGCGTCGACGAGCTCCGGCTCGGCACGCTCGCCGGTGATGCCCGCCAGCTGCTCGGCCAGGTCCTCGTGCCCGAAGGCACCGAGCTCGATGTCATCCACGCTGTCCAGTCGCTCGAGCTCGGCGAGCAGCGGGCGCAAGGGGTGGCGCCGGTGCATCTCGTCCGAGCGATAGGTGGCGACGAAGAGGACGCGCGCCTCGCGCAGGTTGCGGACGAGGAAGCGCAGGAGGTCGCGGGTGGAGGCATCCGCCCAGTGGATGTCCTCGAGCACCACCACGACCGGGCGCTCGTCCGACAGCCGCCGGAGCAGGCCGAGGATGATCTCGAAGAGCCGCGCCTGGGCGGCGGTGCCGGTGAGGGATCCGTCGGGACGCGTTGCCGATCCCACCTCGGGCGGGCCGAGGTCGGGAAGGAGCCTCGCCAGCTCACCGCGGCCGGGGCCGATGACCTCCGACAGCCGCTCCGGCGGAAGCGAGCGCAGCAACGGCCGCAGCGCACCCACGAAGGGGGCGTATGGCAGCCCCGTCTCGCCGAGCTGAAGGCAGCCGCCAAGCAGCACCTGAGCCCCCGCGGCGCGTGCCTTGCCGGCGAACTCGCTGGCGAGGCGCGTCTTGCCGATACCGGCCTCGCCAGCGATCAGGCGTGCCGCCGGCCGATACCCGCGAGCGTGCTCGAGCGCATCGGTGAGGCGCCCGATCTCCGCGGCGCGACCCACGAAGACGGGGCTGCTGACGCGAGGCATGGTGGGGATCATAACCATCGAAGCCTCGAAGACGCGACGGGAGCCCGGCGGACGCCAGATCCGTCAGTGCGCGCGCCTATCGGTACGACGGAGCGTCCATCGGGCGCGGGGTGGAAGACAGAAGAAGAGAGATGGCCAGGCCGGCGACCGGTTCCCCCCTTGCTCCCCCGGTGCCCCGGTCACCGCGCGCCTCCCCCCGGGCCATCCCCATGGCCCCACGGTACCCCTAAAGGCGGCGCGTGCGCATCTGGAGAACCTTTATTTTTCCGGCGCGACGGTTACGTGCCCGACTCCCAGGACTCGCTGTACGCCTGCTGCTCGGCCGTCATCGGGTCGATGCGGATGCCCATGCTCTCCAGCTTGAGGCGTGCCACCTCGCGGTCGATGTCGTCCGGGATGCCGTAGACCATCGGCTCCAGCTCAGCGACGTGCGCTCGCAGCCACTCGAGCCCCAGCGCCTGGTTCGCGAAGCTCATGTCCATGACCATTGCCGGGTGTCCTTCGGCCGCGCCGAGGTTGACGAGGCGTCCATCGGCCAGGACGTAGATGCGACGGCCGTCGGGCATGAGGTACTCGCGGGTGAACGGGCGGACCTCGCGCGACGAGGACGACTGCTCCTCGAGCGCGGCGAGCTCGAACTCGTCGTTGAAGTGGCCGGCGTTCGCCAGGATGGCGCCGTCGCGCATGATCGGGAAGTGGTCGCGGCCCCAGACGTTGAGGTTGCCGGTGCCGCTGATGAAGAGCTCCCCGACCCGTGCGGCGTCGGCGGCGTTCATGACGCGGAAGCCGTCCATGGCCGCCTCGAGGCCGCGGATCGGATCGACCTCCACGACCACGACGTTGGCGCCCATCCCGTGCGCGCGGGACGCAATGCCCCTGCCGACCCATCCATAGCCGCCGATGACCACCGTCTTGCCGGCGAACAGGATGTTCGTCGCCCGCAGCACGCCGTCGATCGCACTCTGGCCGGTGCCGTAGCGGTTGTCGAAGAGGTGCTTGGTGAGTGCCTCGTTGACGGCGACCACCGGGTACGCCAGCTTGCCGGCGTTGGCCATGGCTCGCAGCCGGATGACGCCTGTCGTCGTCTCCTCCGTGCCGCCCACCACGCCATCGAGCAGCTCGCGACGGTTCGTGTGCAGCTCGTTCACCAGGTCGGCCCCGTCGTCCATGGTCACCTCCGGCCGGTGGTCGAGGGCCGCGCCGATGTGGGCGTAGTAGGACTCGCGATCCTCGCCCTTGATGGCGTAGGTCGGGATGCCGTAGTGGGTCACCAGCGAGGCCGCCACGTCGTCCTGGGTGCTCAGCGGGTTCGACGAGCACAGGACGGCATCGGCCCCACCGTCGGCCAGGGTGCGCATCAGGTTGGCCGTCTCGGCGGTGACGTGCAGGCAGGCGCTGATGCGCCAGCCCTCCAGCGGGCGCTCGGCGGCGAATCGCTCGCGGATGCCGGCCAGCACCGGCATCTGGCGATCCGCCCATTCGATCTTGAGCCGTCCGGCATCGGCCAGGCCGATGTCAGCGACATCCGACGTCTTCATCTCGATTCGCGTTGCCACGGAATTCGCATCGCCTCTCGTATCGGTCGCATCAGTCCCCAGCCACCGGCGCGCCGTCGTGCGAGGCGCTCGATGAGCTGGCAGTGGGTACGGTAGCCGAGGCGGGTGTAGGCCGCGACGGCGGGTTCGTTATCGGCGTGGACGTTGAGCGCGACGTCCGGGACGTGGTCGAGCAGCTCGCTCGTCACGGCGCTCGTCACCATCTTCGCGAAGTCGTGCCCGCGGAAGTCGGCGTGCGTCATGACGTTGCCGACGACGGCGATCCCCTCCCGCGGGTTGATGGCGTGGGTACCGGCGGCGCTCACCAGGCGGCCGCGCACGCGGACGCCGTAGTACACGCCCTCCTCCACCACGGAGCCCGGGAAGCCCGCTCGGAAGCCGAGCTGATACAGGCGGTTGAGGTCGTCGATGTCGAGCGCGGTCAGCCGCTCGGCCGGGCCGGCGAACGGCGTGAACGTGTCGCGGCCGACCACCATCCGCAGCATGCGAAGCGGGGCGTCCAGCTCGTACAGGTCGCGGACGGCGGCCTCGTGCAGCTCGGTGCCCTGGAGATAGGCGTCCCGCGGCTTGAGGACGTTCTCGAGGATCGCGTGGCAGCCGTCGTTGGCCCCCATCAGGAAGAGCGGCTGCGGCACGAGGCCCTCGTGGTGCATCGCCAGCGCGGTCGGCCTGCCGGCGTCGTCGTAGGCCATCGCCCACGCCACGCGGGCGCGGTTCGGGCCGTCCAGGTCGCCGAGGGCGTAGGCGGCGTAGAGCCGATCACGACGGAGAAAGGCCGCGATCTCGCCACGGTCTCCCACCGCGCGGGCGCGGAGCCGATGGGTTGCCGCGACCGCCATCGGTATCGGTGCCCCGGCGGTCAGTAGCTCAGGAGGGTGTGAATCTCGAACTCGCCGAGCTTGTCGCGCCCGTTCAACGCCGACAGCTCGACCATGAACGAGAGCCCGGCGATCTCACCGCCCAGCCGTCGCACCAGCTCGATGGTGCCCATCACGGTGCCGCCCGTGGCAAGCAGATCGTCGACGATCAGCACCCGCTGGCCCTTCTCGATGGCGTCGGAGTGGATCTCGAGCGTCGCCGTGCCGTACTCGAGCTCGTACTCGACCTCGATCGTCTCGGCCGGCAGCTTGCCGAGCTTGCGGACCGGAACGAATCCGGCGCCGAGCTTGTAGGCCAGCGGCGCACTGAAGATGAAGCCGCGCGACTCCATGCCGACCACCAGGTCGACGCGGGTGTCACCGACCTGGTCCGCCATGCGATCGATGACCTCGCGGAACGCGTCGGGTTGCTTCAGCAGCGTGGTGATGTCGTAGAACCGGATGCCCGGCTTTGGAAAGTCCGGCACCTCGCGGATCAGGGCGCGAAGGTCGTCGACGCTGGAGACGGTCACGATGGTTGGGGCACTCCCGATGAGTCAATCGCGCCGGAACGGCGCGCGGTGAGTCTAGACCGATGGGTTCCGTCGCGGCAACGGAACGCCCATGCCGACTTGGAAAGGTGCACGCTGGCCGCGCATTCTTCCAGTCGCGGCTCGCGAGTGGAAATTTGCTCCGCGTGGCGCACATTATCGGGCCAAATCGGCGTGCGCAGCGGCGCCCCGAGCGTGAACGAGTGCCAATCCGGCCTCATCGACCGGCTAATGCGCTGCCGAACGCGCAATTTTCAAGTCGACGGTGACGTGAGGCCGTCGAAGTCCCAGACGGAGTCCGTTGGAAGCTCCGG
>JAICRD010000048.1 GCA_025937535.1 Chloroflexota bacterium
GAACGTGGGCCGAAGGGAAAGCGGTCTGTCGCCTACGCGCCCGATTGGCCGGGCTGGAGCAGAGGCGCGAAGTCGCCCGGCGAGGCAGTCGAGAGGCTCGAGGCCTACCGCGAGCGATATCGCCCCGTCGCGCGCCACGCCCGACTCGAAGCTGGCCTCGATGACGCGAACGCTCTCGAGATCGTCGAGGATCACGTCGGCAACACGTCGACGGACTTCTGGGGCATCTCGTGGATCCCGGCGTCCTTCGAGCACGGGCCGATGCCGCCGGATGTCCTGGAACGTCGGCTCGCGCTGCTCCAGGGGGCGTGGCGCTTCTTTGACGAAGTCGCGGCGCGGGTTTCGCCCGAGATGCGCCGCGGACCCCGCGGCGGCGGGAGGAGTCGTGACGAGATCATCGCCCATGTCTTCGGAAACGAGCGCGTGCAATTCTCGAAGAGAGTTGGCGTGCCGACCCCGCCGGGTGTGATGCTCACCCCTGAGGGCCTGCGGGCGCACCGCGAGCAGTTCCTCGCCGGGCTGCGCCAGTACAACGCGGAGGACCGGAAGATCGGCCGCACCTGGACCCTCCAGTACCTGCTGCGCCACACGGCATTTCACGTCCTCGACCACGCATGGGAGATGGAGGACAAGGACCTCTCGTAAGCCGTCGGGGGAATCGTTTGTCCGCTGCTGGGCGTTTCGGCCACTTCTTGGCCGATTTAGTGCGCTCCCGGCAAGGAGGGCCAAGCAGGGAGTGTCATCCTGGCCGTTCTTGGTCGGCAGCCGGGAACGGCGGCCACTTCTTGGCCGATACGCCCGGGGGCGGCATAGCGGGCCTCAGAGGCCTGCGGCGAGGGAGTCGGCACGCGGATCGGCGCCGCCTTCGTACGAGCCATCCGGTCGGCGCCGGATCATCTGCGCCCAACCCATCATCGGCGACTTCGGCTCGACCAGCGTGACCTCGTGGCCGAGCGCGCGGAGCGCATCGGCGGTGGCGGCGTTCACGCCGTCCGACTCGATGCTGACCGGCCCCAGCGGGAGGCTCGCGCCCTCGGTCTCGACCACGAACCGCGGCCGGTCGACGGCGGCCTGCGGATCGAGGCCATCGTCGACGACGCCCTGGACGATCTGGACCATCGTCTGCGGTTGCCCGTCGCCGCCCATGGCGCCGAAGGCGATCTCGGCCGCGCCGCCCCGCAGCATCATCCCCGGCATGAGCGTGTGCAGGGTCCGCGAGCCGGGCGCCAACGCGTTCGGATGGGCCGGATCCAGCGAGAAGTACGCGCCGCGGTTCTGGAGCATGATCCCGGTCGACCCACCCATGACTCCCGAGCCGAAGCCCATGTAGTTCGACTCGATCAGGCTGATCATCATCCCGTCCGCGTCGGCGGCACACAGGTAGACCGTGCCGCCGCCGGGCCGGTTGGTCGGCTCGTACCGATGCGCCGAGCCGGCCGACAGGCGCGACGCGAGCCACTCGGCGTGGTCGGGCGCGAGGAGCTCGGCCGGGTCGCACAGCCCGCGGTCGGGGTCTGCGACGCATCTGTCGCGCTCGCTCCAGGCGACCTTGACCGCCTCGATCTGGGCGTGGAGCCGCTCGGCGGAGAGCGGTGCGCCCATCGGCCAGTCGAGTGCCGACAGCACGTTGAGGGCGATGAGCGCTGTGATGCCCTGCGAGTTCGGCGGCATGGTCGCCACCTCCACATCCGCGTAGCGAGTGGAGACAGGGTCGACCCAGTCGCCGCCGTGGGCCGCGATGTCGTCGGCAGTCATGACGCCGCCGGCCGCCTGGATGGCCCGCGCGATCTCGGCGCCGATCGGCCCGCCGTAGTAGGCCTCGCGCCCACCGTCCGCCAGCGCTCGAAGGGTCGCGGCCAGCAGCGGCTGCCGGAAGGTGTCGCCGGCGTCGCCGGCGCGGTCGAAGACTGCCCGCGCGTCCGCATCGAACCACTCGAGCGACGCGGCGATGGAGCGAGCGTTGATGGCGGTCAGGGCATAGCCGTCATCGGCGACCTGCGCAGCCGGGAGAACGGCCTCGGCGAGTGAGCGACGGCCGAACTGTCCGAGCAGTTGCGCCCAGGCGTCCACGGCACCGGGCACGGTGATCGGCAGGGGCCCGCGTGCGGGCATCGCATCGTGACCTGCAGAACGGACGCGCTCGATGGTCAGCGCCGCGGGTGATCGGCCGCTGCCGTTGAAGCCGTGGAGGCGCATCTCACCTGGATCCCAGACGAGCGCGAACGCGTCGCCACCGAGCCCGCAGGCGTTGCAGTAGACGACGGCCAGCATCGCGTTGGCGGCAACGGCGGCATCGACGGCCGAACCACCGGCGCGCAGCGCGTCGACCCCGGCCTGCGTGGCGAGCGGGTGCGGCGTGACGACCATGCCGTTCGGCGCGGTGGTGGAGGGCATCGGCCAGACGGTACCAGAGTGAAACGTGCGTCTTGACAGTAGCACGTTATCGGTCCATGCTTGGAAGCATGAAGACTGCCGTGGTTGGCGCGACCGGATTCGTCGGAAGCCACCTGGTTCCGCACCTGGTGGCGAGCGGCCACGAGGTCATCGCCATCTCGCGCAGCGGCCGGCGCCGTCCGGAGTGGGGGGATGGCGTCGAAGCACGATCGGCTGACGTCGTCGATGGCGACCTGGACACGGCCCTGGCGGGCGCCGAGGCGGTCGTCCACCTGGCTGCCATCCCGCGCGAGAGCGGTGGCCGCAGGTTTGACGAGGTCAACGTCGTGGGCACGCAGCGGGTGGTCGACGCCGCGCAGCGCATCGGCGTGCGGCGGTTGGTGCACCTGTCCGTGCTCGGCGTCGCGGACGACCCGAAGCTCGCCTATCTGTACTCGAAGTGGCGGGGCGAGGAGTCCGTCCGCGCGAGCGGGCTCGACTGGGTCGTGCTGCGGCCGTCGCTGATGTTCGGCACGGGCGACGGCTTCTTCAACCTCGTCAAGACGACCTTGCGATGGTGGTCTCCGGGCGTGGTCGCCATCCCCGGCGACGGTGGCGCCCGCTTCCAGCCGCTCTCGGTCGATGACCTCGCCATCGCCGTCGAGAAGTCGCTGACCGATCACGACCGGTCCCGAGCCGTGTACGAGCTCGGCGGGCCGGCGTATCTGACCTACCGCCAGATCATCGACGAGGTCATGCGGGTCACCGGCATGCGGCGCCTCGCGGTCGGCGTGCCGATCCCGCTCATCAGTGCGCTCACGGCCGTCACCGACCGGCTGCTCCCGATCTTCCCGGTCAGCCACGACCAGATCGCATCGCTCCAGCGGCCGAACTACACCGAGCTCGACGCATTCGAACGGAGCTTCGGCGTCGAGCCGCGACCGCTGGACCTGTCCTACCTCGGCGCCTAGCCCGGCAGGCTGCGCCGATAGCGCACCTCCACCGGGTGTGCGGTCCCGAAGTCGTCGACCTGCCGCGCTCCATCGAGCTGCCAGCCCATCCGCTCGTAGAAGGCGCGACCGTCGGCGTTCGCCTCGAAGGCCCAGAGCACGAGCTCGCGCACGTCCGTCCCGGCCCAGTGCTCGGTGACGGCTTCCAGCAGCGCCGAGCCGATCCCGCGCCGCCAGCTGCCGGGATCGACGTAGATCGTGTAGATCTCGGCGCGGCCGGTCGGGTCGAGGTCGTCGTCGCGGACGGGCCCGGTGTGGGCGAAGCCGCGCACGGCGTCCGTGTCGTCCAGGGCGACGAAGGTCGGGGACTCGGGGCGCATGGCCGCACCGACTCGCCCCCGCCATTGCGTCGCGCGCTGCTCCACGTCGAGGCTGTCGAGGAACGCCGCAGGCAGGAAGCCGGCGTAGGCGGCGCGCCACGCGCCGATCTGGATGGCGGCGATCGCCTCGGCGTCGTCCGTCTCGGCGAGCCGAATGCGCGCTACGGCTGCGCCTCCCACGTCTCACCCGGCTCGAGCTCGATCACCTCGGCTGATGTCGCGTCGCGCAGCTCGTCCGGTGTCCCGGCCAGGATGGGGAAGGTGCCGTAGTGGACCGGGATCACGACCGATGCGCCGATGAGGTCCAGCGCCATGCCGGCGTCGCGCGGGCCCATGGTGTAGTGCCCGCCGATCGGCAGGACCGCGATCTCGGGGTTGTACCGCTCGCGCACCAGGCGCATGTCGCCGAAGAGGTCGGTGTCGCCCGAGTGGTAGACCGTCGTGCCGTCCTCGAACTCGATGACCCAGCCCCAGCAGCCGAGGTCACGCGTCACCTGGTCGGAGCCGGTGCCCAGCGTTGCGCCGCCGGTGTGGTCGGCGTGGACCATGGTGAAGCCGATGCCGGCCGCCTCGAAGCTGCCGCCCTTGTTCATGCCGACCGCCTCGATGCCACGCGCACCCAGCCAGACGCTCATCTCGTGCGAGCCGATTGTGGCGGCACCCTCGACGCTCGCCAGCTCGACGAGGTCGGCGCAGTCGTCGCCCACGTGGTCGAAGTGGCAGTGGGTGGGGGCGACCACGCTGACCTTCTCGGCGGTTCGATACGCATCGGCGTAGTTGGGCGCGCCGGTCCATCGGTCCACCCAGATCCAGGCGTCCTCCGGTGATCGATACAGGACGCCGCCGTGCCCAAGCCGTGTGATGCGCAGGTTCGCCATCGGTCTCTCCTTCGTGTTCGGTCCATCCTAGGCCGCACGAGCGATGCCATCGGTTTACGGTAGTGTCGAGCTCGTCGGACGCATGGAGTCAGCCAGTCGATGTCCGAGCCAGCGGGTCGCGCGCTGCCGTACCTGGTTCTCGCCGTCGTCGCCGCGTTCGTGCTGATGGCCATCGCGGTGGCCGTTGCAGTGCTCACGGCGGGAGGGTGATTCCGCCCGCTCGCTAGAGCTCGCTCATCCGGGGACGAGCAGCCGCCCGGCGCTGGCAATCCGCGCCATCCAGTGCAGCTCGCGCTCGATCGTCGTCTCGGGTCCGTGACCGGGCAGGACGCGGACCTTCGGCGGAATGTCGCGAGCCAGGCGGGCGAGCGAGGCCACCATCTGGTCGTCGTTGCCACCCGGCAGATCGGTCCGTCCGTACGAGCCGGCGAAGAGGACGTCGCCGGAGAGCAGGAGCCCGAGCCGCTCCTCGTAGAGACACACGGAGCCCTCGGTGTGGCCGGGCGTGTGGAGGATGTCGAAGACGAGATCGCCGATGCGGAGCTGCTCCGCTTCGGTGAGCTCCCGGCTGGCGGTCACCGCCTCCACCTCGAAGCCGTAATTGTTGCTGCCATCGAGCCGATAGGCGTCGTCGGGGTGGATCGCGAGCGGCGCGTCAGTCGCCCGCATCAGCGGCCCGTTGTCGAAGATGTGGTCGATGTGACCGTGCGAGTTCGCGATCAGGTGGATGCCCAACGAGTTCGCGGCGGCTCGTTGGACGAGCGGATCGGCGGCGCCCATGCCCGGGTCCAGCACGAGGGCGTCGGACGACCGGCCATCCCAGACCAGATACGCGTTCGTTTCCCACGGACCGAAGGCGCCGACCTCGAGGCGGACGCCGTGCGCCGCGTCCGACGCGGGCGCCGATTCGCGGTCGACGAGGGGCTCCTCCGTCACTGCTCCCGACCGCCGCCAGGGCCGATGACGCCGGTGCCCTCGTCGGCCAGGCGAAGCCCGAAGTGTCCGGCAAGCTGCCTGGCGAGCTCGTCCTCGACGGTGTCCATCGGCACGTGCCCGCCCAGCTCACGCGCGAGCGATGTGACGCCCTTGTCGCGGATGCCGCACGGGATCATCTCGTCGAACCAGCGCAGGTCGGTGTTGACGTTCAGGGCCAGGCCGTGCGTCGTGACGCCGCGCTTCACGCGGACGCCGATGGCCGCCAGCTTGCGCTCGCCGCCGACCCAGATGCCGGGGTGGCGGTCCAGGTGGCCGGCCTCGACCCCAAAGGCGGCCGCGGTCTCGATCACCGCCGCCTCGAGCGTGCGGACGTATCGGCGCAGGTCGAGCGGGTCCTTCAGCTCGACGATGGGGTAGGCCACGATCTGGCCCGGGCCATGGAAGGTGATGTCACCCCCGCGATCGATCCGAACCAGCTCCGCCCCGATCTCACGCAGCCGCTCCCGGCTGGCCAGCAGGTTCGACTCGTCGCCGCCACGGCCGAGGGTGTAGACCGGGAAGTGCTCGAGCAGGAGCAGCCGATCGCCGATGCGGCGGCCGCGCCGCTGATCGGCGAGCTCGTCCTGGAGCTCCCAGGTCGGCTGGTAGGGGACCGTGCCGAGATGGTCGACGGTGAGGACGCCGCCGTGAGCGGCGAGCAGCGGGTGCTCATCGGAGGCCGGGCGGTACGGCGCGCTGGGATCCGGTCGCCTGCGCGGCGCCGGCGTACCTGCCGGCGGGGTGCTGATGTCGCGAAACGGGGTGTCCGTGGTCACGGCGAAGGGTTCGAAGCCCTAGACCGCCTCGGCGACGCGGCCGGGGACCTGTTCGGCGGCGTGGTAGCTCGAGCGGACCAGCGGGCCCGACTGGACGTGCTTGAAGCCCATCTCGAGGCCGATCCGGCGCAGCGACATGAACTCGGCCGGCGTGTAGTACTTGACCAGCGGCAGGTGCTGGCGGCTGGGGCGCAGGTACTGGCCGATGGTGAGGACGTCGACATCGGCGTCGCGCAGCAGCTGCATCGCCTCGAGGATCTCGTCCCACGTTTCGCCCAGCCCGAGCATGATGCCGGTCTTGGTGACCATGTCGGTGAACCCGATCTCGTCGGCGAACACGCGCCCCTGGGTGAGCACCGAGACCGATCGGTCCCAGCGGGCGCGGCGGCGGACCGGCTTCTGGAGCCGCGGCACCGTCTCGACGTTGTGGTTGAGGATGTCCGGCTGGGCCTCGACGACGGTTCGGATGTCGTCCGGCCGCCCGTTCAGGTCGCTGATGAGCACCTCGATGCTGGTGCCGGGGTTCTCGACCCTGATCTGGCGAATCGTCTCCGCGACCATCTTCGCGCCGCCGTCGGGCAGGTCGTCGCGGGCGACCATGGTGATGACGACGTGCTTCAGGCTCATGAGCTTCGTCGCCTCGGCCACGCGACGCGGCTCGTCCCAGTCGGTGATTGGCGGACGGCCGGTGGCGATGGCGCAGAACCCGCAGTTCCGGGTGCAGACGCTGCCCAGGATCATGAACGTGGCCGTGCCGAGCGCCCAGCACTCGCCCATGTTCGGGCAGCGAGCCTCCTCGCACACGGTGTTGAGGGCCTCGTCGCGCAGCACGTGCTTGGTATTCGCGAAGGTGCTGCCAGCGCCGATGCGGACCTTCAGCCACTCCGGCCGTCGCCCACCCGGGCCGGCATTCTCCGGAATCGGGTCGCCGGGAGCCAGAAGGCCGCCATCGGTCTGAGGGCCGCCCGGGTACATCACCTCCGACGGTGACGCGTGGCCACCGGCCGGATTGGAGACGACGTTGAGCTCGCCCAGGCCGCTGAAATCGGGACGGGACGCGTCGAGGGCCATGCCGAGAGTCTAGCGAAGGCCCGTAGGATGCGCCGATGACCGACCTGGCCGACGCGATCGAGGCCCGCCTGCGGGCCGTCGGCACCCCGAAGCGCGCCGAGGGCGAGAAGGCGTACCTGAAGAGCGATCTCGCGTTTATCGGGGTGATGGTGAGCGAGATACGAGCGACCATCCGTGAGCTCGTCCCTCGAATGGATCACGATTGCCTGGTGGCGCTTGCCACCCAGCTGTGGGCCCCGCCGATCCACGAGCTTCGCACGGCGGCGGTGCTGCTCCTGACACGCGACGCCCGCCAGTTGCGCGCCGGCGACCTGCCGCTCCTCGAGCGGCTGGCGCGCGAGTCCCGGACCTGGGCGCTGCTCGACTACCTGGCCGTCGACGTCGTCGGCACGCTGGTCGAGGCCGATCCGCACTCCGTGGACACGGAGCTCGACCGTTGGTCGACGGATCCCGACTTCTGGATTCGCCGTGCCTCGCTGCTCGCCGAGCTGCGGCCCATCAGAAACGGGGCGCGGATGGATCGCTTCCTGGCGCGCGCGGACAGGATGCTCGAGGAGAGGGAGTTCTTCATCCGGAAGGCGATCGGCTGGGTCCTGCGCGAGGCGGGCAAGAAGCGGCCGGACGAGGTGGCGGCGTGGCTCGCTCCCCGCACGGATCGGGCAAGCGGAGTCACAATGCGCGAGGCGGTCAAGTACCTGACGCCGGCGGATGCCGACCGGCTGATGGCGGCATATCAGGAGCACCGACCGGCAACCTAGCGCCGGGAGTACCAGGGCGGTCCTACGTCTCGGGCTCGGGCCGGCGCCCGTCGCGCGAAGGCGCGCTCGGCGCCTGGTACGTTTCCGGCGGAGGTCCTATCGACCACCGGGACCCCGCGCGCCTACGGTTCGCGCATGTTGCTCGCTCGGCGCCCAGGCCAGCACGCCCGCGGACCGATGCTGCTCGCCCTCGTCTTCGGGGTCACGCTCGCGCTGCTCGGTGTGACCGCCGGCGCGCTCGTCGCCGTGACCTCCGAGCACTTCCGCGGCGCGACCGTCGTCGGGGTGGTCGACCGCGACGCCTCGCTGGTCGAGTACTTCGTGAACGGCAATCTACGCGAGAGCGACCTCGACGCGGACCGCATCGGCGATGACCGCTCGGTCGAGCTGTCCGGACTGCTCGGTGTCCTCACCGATCGCGACGACTCGATCGCGCGGCTCGAGATCCGTGACGTGGATGGCCGCGTGCTGGTCAGCGACGACAGCGACCTCGTCGGGACCGCAGCCGGCATTCCGAGCGGCATGACGGCCGCGCTGGAAGCGCGCTCGACCGCGGTTCTCCTCGAGGCGGGCACGCAGACCGAGGCTGCCGGCAGCCTTGCGAACCCGAACGGCATGGTGCAGGAGTACCTGCCCATCGTCAGCGGTGACGGCACCACCCTCGCCGTGGTCGCTGTGTGGCGCGACGCCCGGACGCTCATGGCCGGGCTGGAGGCCACGCAGCGAGACGTCATGCTCGTGACGATGGTGGCTGGCGTGCTGCTGGCGGCGATGCTGTTCCTCGTCTTCCGAGCGTCGCAGGCGCGCCTCACGCGTCAGCACCGCCAGCTGCTCGACGCGACGCGTCGCGACGCCCTGACCGGCATGCTGAACCATGGGGCGGTGGTCGCCCTCCTCGCGGAGGAGGTCGAGACGGCGCGGCGCGACAAGGCCGAGATCGGCGTGGCGCTCGTCGACGTCGACAACTTCCGGCTCTTCAACGACACGCACGGGCACGAAGCCGCCGACCAGGTCCTCCTTCGCGTCGCGGCGCTCGTCGCGCGCGAGGGCGCCGAGGGCAGCGTCGCCCGCTATGGTCCGGACGAGTTCCTCATCGTGCAGCGCGGCTCCGGCACAGCCCAGATGGAGGTCAGCGTCGAGCGGCTGCGCGCGGACCTGCGCGACGAGAGCGTCCAGTTCGGCGACTCGGAGGCGCTGCCGATCAGCGTCAGCGTCGGCATCTGCGCATATCCGGAGCATGCCGCGTCCGTCACTGACCTGCTCTCCGCCGCGGTGGTCGCGCTGAGCGAGGCGAAGGCGAGCGGCGGCGACGGCGTGCGGGTCGCGCAGACCGGCGAGGAGGAGCGCGTCGTCTCGGGCAGCTTCGACGTTCTGCAAGGGCTGGTCATCGCGGTCGACACCAAGGACCGCTACACCAAGCGTCACTCCGAGGACGTCGCCCGCTACGCCGTCTTCCTGGCACAGCGCCTCGGGCTCGACGACGAGATGCTGCGGACGATCCAGCTCGCCGGGCTCCTGCACGACATCGGCAAGATCGGCATTCCGGACGTCATCCTCCGCAAGCCGTCCAAGTTGACGGCGGGCGAATACGCCATGTTTCAGCAGCACGTCGCGCTGGGCGACGCGATCGTCAGGGACGTTCCGAACGTCGAGGTGGTGCGGGCCGGCATCCGCCACCACCACGAGCGCTGGGACGGCGATGGCTATCTCGATGGCCTCGAGGGCGAGGCCATTCCCCTCATCGGTCGTGTGCTCGCGGTTGCCGATGCGTTCAGCGCCATGACCACGACCCGCCCGTATCGCAAGGCGCTCTCCGTCACAGAGGCACTCAAGCGCCTGGGTGATGCCGCGGGCACGCAGCTCCAGGAGGAGCTCGTCACTCAGTTCATCACCGGCATCGAGACCGATGCCGACGCGCCGCTGCCCGGCGAGGAGCCCGTCCGCCTGTGGCGCCCGGAGCTGTGGGTCGCCTAATGGCTTTGCGACCGCTGGCCGTCCTAGGCATCGTGTTCGCTGTTGCGCTTGGGATGCCACTAACCGCCAGGGCGGAATCATTCGCCTGGACCTTGGTCGCGTCGCCGTTGACGGCGACCACCGGCGTGAAGACAACGTTCACGCTCACCGCTACCAATGCTGATCCCGCGACGGTGGTATTCGAGACCAGCGAGATCGGATGCCTATACGTGTACTTGCCGAGCAACTTCACCATCCAGTCCGCAACCGTCACCGGTTCGAACGCGGGCAGCGGATGGCACATCGACTCCATCGTCGGAAATCGCGTCAAGGTCCACACCGACAGCGGTGGAGACCGACTCGAGCTCCTTCAGTGGGTCGGGTTTACGGTCACCGCGACCCCGACGAGTCCTGGTTCGCTCGTCTGGGATGCGAACGCGTACTTCGATCAGGAGTGCCGGGATGGCGGCGCGATCCTCGATGTAAAGCCGATTGTGATTGTGACTGGCCCAACGGTGACACCGACGCCGCTCCCCACACCGGTTCCGACGCCGAAACCGGCGCCGACGGCCACGCCAACACCCACCCCGGCGCTGCCGCTGCCGATCCCGCTCCCTTCGGTGCCCGATCCGATTCCGTCAGTGCCGGTGCCTTCGATCGGGCTGCCACCGCTCGGTGCGACCCCGACGCCGGCACCCACGCCGAGGATCGGCGACCCGACGCCCCGGGCGACGGCATCCGCAACACCGGCAGCGACGGAGGTGCAGCAGCTCAGCCCGCCGGCGGCTCCGGGCACCGACGTCGGGCTGCTGCCGGGCTCGCCATCGTCCGGCGGTGGCGGCGGAGCTGTGCCCCAGGGACTGACGACCACCGTCCTCGACCGCGGGGCTCCGCGCGTCGACTTCGACCCCGCGGAGCTTCAGATCCACTTCGAGACGGCCGGCTTGCTGGACGGCACGACGGTTTGGCTCGTCCCGACGGCGACCTTCGCGATCCCGGCCCTGCTCCTGTTCCTCTTCGTGGCGCTCCAGGCCGTCGGCGCGCTGGCGTGGGTGCCGGCGGTGCGACGCCTTGGCGGCCGCGACGACGAGGTCGCCTAGGTCACTCGCCGCGCGCCGGCCACGACGGCGCGGTGCTCACCGCGCTCGACGAGTCCTCGAAGCCGATCGAGCGCATCCCACACGTCCACGTGGCGGGTGTACAGCGGCGCGAAGCCGAGCCGGAGGACGTCGGGGGGCCGAAAGTCGGGCACCACGCCGGCCCGTTCGATCAAGCCTCGTGCGATCGGCCAGGCATCCGCGTGACGCAACGCGATGTGCGCACCGCGCAGTGATGCGTCGCGCGGGGAGCCAAGCGAGAAGCCGATGGAGGTCAGCCACGCATCGGCCAGCTCGATGGCGAGATCGGTGAGCGACCGGCACTTTTCGGCGCTGGATGCAATTCCAGCCTCCTCGACGAGGCCGATTGCCGCGTCAATCGCGGCCAGCCCAACGACCGATGGCGTGCCGGCGGCGAAGCGCTCGATGCCATCGGCTGCCTCGTAGCCGGGAGCCATCACGAATTGGTCGCGCTGGCCGAACCAGCCCTGGATCGGCGATCGCATGCTCGATTGCAGCTCGCGCCGGACATAGAGGAAGGCCGGCGCACCGGGGCCGGCATTCAGGTACTTGTAGGTGCAGCCGACGGCGAGGTCGACGGCCGAGAGGTCGATCTCCACCGCTCCGACAGAATGGCTCAGGTCCCAGACGACGAGCGCATCAGTCGAGCCGGTGATCGCGGCCATGTCGCGGAGCTCCGCCGACCGATAGTCGACGTGCGACAGGCACAGCACTCCGCTATGGGCCGCGTCGATCGCAGCCTCGACCGAATCGGCTTCGACGTACTGACGGCCGAGCTGACGGGCGACCCCCTGTAGCACGTAGCGGTCGGTCGGGAAGTTGACCGCATCCGTGACGATCGGGCCTGACTGGTGATCGGCGGCTGCGTGCGCCAGCTTGTAGAGATTGACCGTCACCGAA
>JAICRD010000234.1 GCA_025937535.1 Chloroflexota bacterium
GACCGTGCGGCGCTGCCCGGGCAGGCGGAGCAGGCGCGCGCGCTCGTGCGTCTCCAGCGCCCGCAGCGGCTCGTCGAGCAGCAGGACCTCCGGATCGCCGATGAGCGCTGCGGCGAACCCGGTTCGCTGGAGCAGCGGCGGACCTCCGCGGCTCACGGGCCGATCCAGCGCCTCGGCCGGGATGCGTGCCCACGCCACGGCTTGCTCGATACGGCGTGCGACGTCCGAAGCCGGAACCTCGACCAGCCCGGCGGCCAGGTTCAACGCCTCGCGCGGCGTCATCCAGCGGTGGATGCCGGGCTCCGGTCCCAGGTAGGCCACGCGACGGCCCCACCCCGCCGCCGAGCCATCGCTCAGGCCGGCGATCTCGACCCGGCCCCGCGACGGCCGGCTCAACCCGGCGAGGATCCGCAGCAGGCTCGACGCGCTCCCCTCCGGATCGGACACCACGAGAAGCCGCATCCCGACCGGCACGGTCAGCGAGCACCGATCGAGGACGCCGCGCCGGCTCAGCTCAACGCACGTGACCGCCGCCGGACGCAGCAGCCGCACCGATGGCGCGCGCCACAGGGCGTCGGGGGTCGAGCTGGTCAGCGACGCACCTCCTATCGACCGCGACCTGGCCGGCCGCCGGCCGATGCTAGCAGACCGCCTTGACATCGCCGGCTCGCTCCATATCATAAGGATTCCTTCATATAAATCCGCATTTGATAAAGAAGCACTCCGTGATTCACTCGACCCCGGAGACCGCCGTGGAGCGCGACCTGCGCCGCCTGCGCACCCTGTACCGTGCCCTCGGCGACGAGACCCGGCTGCGGGTCATCGGCCTCCTCGCCGAGATCGGGCCGATGCCCGTCAACGAGCTTTCGAAGCGGGTCGCCCTGTCCCAACCGCTCATCAGCTGGCACCTCCGCATCCTGCGGCTGGCGGGCCTGGTCGAGACGGAGCGCCACGGGCGGACCACCATCTGCCGCCTCCGGACGGCCGCCTTCGAGGAGCTTCACGACGCCGAGGCTCGTCTGATCGCGGGCACCGCCGGCGTCGCCGGCCGCGCCGATGCACCGGGGAGCGTGCCGGATGTCAGCTAGCCGCGACCACGTCCACGACCTGCGGCGCGGCGACTCCGTCCTGCCGGCCTGGCTCAAGGATGCCGGACGGACGCTGCTGACGCCGATCGTGCGCGCGGCGATGGCGCTCCATCTCACGCCCAACACCATCACCGTCATCGGCCTGCTCATCACGCTGGTCGCATCGGTGCTGGTCGCGAACGACCACCTGCTCGTCGGCGCGGCCATCCTGACCGCCGGGTCGCTGCTCGACGCCGTCGACGGCGCGCTGGCTCGTGCGCAGGGCGGCGGTACCGCCTTCGGCGGATTCCTCGACTCGACCCTGGACCGTGCCGGCGAGGCGATCCTCTACATCGGCATCGGCGCCTGGCTGCTGGCGAACATCGCGCAGCCGGGACTGCCGATCCTGGCGCTCATGGTCGCGCTGGCCGGGTCGTTCCTGGTCAGCTACTCGCACGCCCGAGCACAGGGCATCGGCCTGGCCGCGAACGTCGGGCTCGCCCCGCGCACGGAGCGGCTCATCCTGGTCATCGCCGGCGTGGCGCTGGCCGGCCTCGGCCTCACGGCCGGGCTCATCGGCGCGCTCGTCATCGTCGCCGGGCTCACGGTCGCGACCGTCGTCCAGCGCATCTGGCACGTCTGGCGCCTCAGCCAGGCGGCCGCTCCATCGGACAGCAAGGAGAACTGATCATCGTGGCATCCACCAGCGGCCGGGATAGCAACGGCAAGGCGGCCGGCAACGGACATCGACCGCACGACGGAACGGTTCGCGTCGCCATCGTCGGTGTCGGCAACTGCGCCAGCAGCCTGGTCCAGGGCCGCTACCACTACGCCGATGCCAGCGAGACCGACTTCATCCCCGGCCTCATGCACGTCAACCTGGGTGGCTACCACGTTCGGGATATCGAGTTCGTGGCGGCCTTCGACGTCGACCGCGAGAAGGTCGGCAAGGACCTGTCGGAGGCGATCTTCGCCGGGCAGAACAACACCTTCAAGTTCGCCGAGGTCCCGCACACCGGCGTCACGGTCGAGCGCGGCATGACCCACGACGGGCTCGGCAAGTACCTCTCACAGATCATCGAGAAGGCGCCGGGGCCGACGGCCGACATCGTCGGCATCCTCAAGGAGCGCAAGGTCGACGTGATGGTCAGCTACCTGCCCGTCGGCTCCGAGCAGGCCACGAAGTGGTACGCCGAGCAGGCGCTCCAGGCGGGCGTGGCCTTCGTGAACGCCATCCCGGTCTTCATCGGCCGCGAGCCGTACTGGCAGCGCCGATTCGCCGAGGCGGGCCTGCCGCTCATCGGCGACGACATCAAGTCGCAGGTCGGCGCGACGATCACGCACCGCGTCCTCACGCGCCTCTTCATGGACCGTGGCGTGAAGATCGACCGCACCTACCAGCTGAACTTCGGCGGCAACACCGACTTCCTCAACATGCTGGAGCGCGAGCGCCTCGAGTCGAAGAAGATCTCGAAGACCAATGCCGTGACCAGCATGATCGATTACGAGATCGCCGATGACGACATCCACGTCGGACCTTCCGACTACGTGCCGTGGCTGAAGGACCGCAAGTGGTGCCACATCCGGATGGAGGGCACGAC
>JAICRD010000090.1 GCA_025937535.1 Chloroflexota bacterium
CGGCTCATCGCGACGCTTGTCCGGCTGCGCGAGCTCGGCAACACGCTGCTCGTGGTCGAGCATGACGAGGAGACGATCCGATCCGCGGACTGGGTCATCGACATCGGCCCGGCCGCGGGCGAGCACGGCGGGCGGCTCATCCACTCGGGGCCATTGCCGGAGCTGCTCGGGAACACGCGCTCGGTGACGGCAGCCTACCTGCGCGGCGACAAGGCCGTGCCGGTGCCGAAGAAGCGCCGCAACGGCAAGCCTGACGCGATCGTCGTGCGCGGCGCGCGCGAGAACAACCTGAAGGGCATCGACGTCGCCTTCCCCCTTGGCCGGTTCATCGCCATCACCGGCGTCAGCGGGTCCGGCAAGTCGAGCCTGGTGACCCAGATCCTGCATCCCGCGTTGGCGCAACGGATCTGGGGCTTTCGCGAGCCGGCCGGCAGGCACGACCGGATCGAGGGCATCGAGCTGATCGACAAGGTCATCGAGATCGACCAGTCGCCGATCGGCCGCACGCCCCGCTCGAACCCGGCGACCTACACCGGCCTGTGGGGACCACTGCGCGAGCTGCTGGCCGCCGTGCCCGAGTCTCGGCTGCGCGGGTACAAGCCGGGGCGCTTCAGCTTCAACGTCAAGGGCGGTCGCTGCGAGGCGTGCGAGGGCGCAGGCATCGTCCAGATCGAGATGCACTTCCTGCCCGACGTCTACGTCCCCTGCGAGGTCTGCAAGGGCAAGCGCTACAACCGGGAGACGCTCGAGATCCACTACAAGGGCAAGAACGTCGCGGAGATCCTCGAGATGACCGTGGAGGAGGCGCTCGCGTTCTTCGAGGCCGTGCCGTCGATCCGCAACAAGCTCCAGACGCTGTCCGATGTCGGGATGGGCTACATCCACCTCGGCCAGCCGGCCACGACGCTGTCCGGCGGCGAGGCGCAGCGCGTGAAGCTCGCCACCGAGCTGTCGAAGCGTGCGACCGGCAAGACCTTCTACATCCTCGACGAGCCAACGACGGGGCTGCACTTCGACGACGTCGCTCGGTTGCTGTCGGTTCTGGAGCGCCTCGTCGAGAGCGGCAATACCGTCGCGGTCATCGAGCACAACCTGGACGTCATCAAGACCGCCGACTGGGTGATCGACCTCGGTCCCGAGGGCGGGGACAAGGGCGGGGAGCTCGTCGCGGCAGGGACGCCCGAGGAGGTCGCTCGCGTTCCGGAGTCGTACACGGGCCGCTACCTCCGACCCGTGCTCGGCATGGCCGAGGAGCCGGAGCCGATGCGCGCGCGGCGATCGCGCCGCCGCGAGGCGGTCGCGGCCGGCTGAGCTCGCCATAGCGAAACGCCCCCGAGTGTCTCGGGGGCGTTCTTCGTTGGGCGAAGCGTCAGTTGCCGATGCCGCCATCGGGCTCGACGGGGAGGATGACCTCGCCGCCGATGCCGCCATCGGGCTCGACGGGGAGGATGACCTCGCCGCCGATGCCGCCATCGGGCTCGACGGGGAGTGCGGCGGGCGATGCCGCGGCTGCGGCCGCGACGCCGAGGAGCGTGACGGCCAGGAGGAGGAAGACGAACGCGGCGCGGGCGACGCGCTGCCTGGTCTGAGAGACGAGTGTCATCGGGAATCCTTCATCTGCGTTGGAGGTGCGTGGCGAAGTGCCTACCCGAGAGACGGAGGCGGCGCGGGTCACGGTTCCTGAGACAAACGTCTCGAACGCGCCGCCGCGACCGTTGCCCCGAATCCCATCTCCGCCAGGAACGGCGATGCGCGGGCGGGGTCGAACGCGAGGATCAGCTGTCGGGTCGCCCGGGTCAGCGCCACGTACGCCAGGCGGCGCTCCTCCTCCATCGCTCGGTCGGGATCGTCGGCGTCCACCAGCGAACGGCGGTTCGGGATGCGATCGGCCTCGAAGCCGATGAGGACGACGGTCTCCCACTCCCTGCCCTTCGAGCCGTGAGTGGTCGCCAGCTCCACCCGCGCGTCGGGGTGGCGCAGGGCCGCAATGCGTGCCCGTGCAGCGTCGTAGGCCGCGACGAAGGCGTGGGTCGTCGCGAACCCGGTCGTCCAGCCGAGGAGTGCGTCGAGTGCGGCGTGGTCGTCATCGGCGAGCAGATCTCCGCTCTGGCTGCCGCGGTTCCATCCGCGCGCCGCGCGGAGGCGGCGCAGGACATGAAAGGGATGGCCGCGGTCGTCGGTTGTGCGCGCCGCGTCGATGAGGCCGACTACGGGCTCGGACTCGACCAGCGGGGGAACGGCTGTCGTGTGTGCCACCCCGGCGCGGACGAGGGCGAGGAGCACTGGCGTCAGCTCGGATCGGGTGCGCGACAGGAAGCAGAGGCCGCGGCCCGCCGCGTCTTCGCGGACGGCGAGGCGCGCCAGGCCATCGGGCCAGTCCGGCGATGCCGTGCTCCAGGCGGAGATCGAGTCGGAAGCCTGGGCCGCGCCGGCCGGCGCGCGAATCGGCTTGGCGAAGCGCTCGCGGTTGAGGGCCACCATGCGTGCAGAGGCATCGATCACGGCGCGCGGGCATCGGTAGTTGGTAGCCAGCATGACGCGACGCGCGGCGGGATAGTCGGACGAGAAGCGGAGGATGCGGCGGACATCGGCGAGGCGCCACGCGTAGATCGTCTGGTCGTCGTCGCCGACCACGAACAGGTTGTCCTCCGGCGCCGCCAGAACTCGCACGAGCCGAAGCTGGGCAGCGTCGACGTCCTGGAACTCGTCGACGCACACGTGGAGGAAGCGCGACTGCCAGCGCAGCCGCAGGTGCGGATTGGTCTCGAGGAGGTCCGCGGCCCGCACGATGAGGTCGTCGAAATCGAGCGCACCACGCGCTCGCAGGAGGTCGGCGTAGGTCTCGAGCACCGCCCGAGCCTCGTCGGGCGGGGGCCGGCCCTCGATCTTCCAGGCCGACAGCCACGTGTCGAGCTGCGCGGCTTCCGGCAGCAGGACCGATGCGTCCGTCGCAGCATGGCGCCGGCGCGCCGCCCGCAGCAGCGGCAGCCGATCGGCGACAAGGGTCGACCCTTCGCCCGCGTCCAGCAGGACCTGGCGCGCCAGCGCGTGGAGCGTTCGGATTTCGATCTGCGTCGCATCCGGCACCTGCGGGCCGAGGCGTTTCGCGACGCGCGCGGCGAGGTCGATCGCCGCATCGCGGTTGAAGGTCACCACACAGATACGATCCGGTGGCACGCCGCGCGACAGGAGCACCGCCAGGCGGGCGACCATGGTGGTCGTCTTGCCGCTCCCGGCCGGCGCGATGATCTGCGCCGGCCCGTCGGGTAAGGTCGCAGCGGCACGCTGCTCGGGATCGAGCTTGGCGAGGATGGGCTCGACGTCGAGGCGCCCCGCGGGCAGTGCAACGGCCATGGGCACATCATCGTCATGGCCGATTACCAGCCGATCATCGGCGGCTTACTGCGATCGCCCGTATCCTGACGGGCGCCCGCCACACTCCACCGCTGCAACGAGACCTGCGTGAGCCACGACCCGAGACCGTACGAAGACGTCCCGTATGACCGCGAGTTGATCCGCTCCGGCGGCGTCAGCGAGGGACGACGTCGGCCCGCCGAACCGCGCGCTCAGCGCCGGGACCCAGATCCGTACCGTCGCTACCGGCCGCGCCCCCAACGAAGGCGAGGGTCGAGTGTCGGTCGTGTGGTCAAGGTCGCGCTGATGGCCGTCGTGGTCGTCGTGACGCTCGTGATCGTGCGGACGGCGTTCTTCAACGCCAGCGTGTCGAGCGCGTTCTTCCCCTCGACCGCGCTGCTCGGCCCGCTGAACGGCAGCGAGCGCGTCAACGTGCTCCTCGTCGGATACGGCGGGCCGAACCACGGCGGCCCGTTCCTCGCCGACTCGATCCAGATCATGTCGATCGACCCGACGACGGACACGACGACGACCATCCCGATCCCGCGCGACCTGTGGATCGAGGGCGTCTCCGACTACGACCGCAACTCGAAGGTCAACGAGGTGTTCAGCGTTGGGAACGCCAACGGCGGTCTGGACGCCGCCGGTGCGCTACTGGCGGACATCCTGACGCAGGTCACCGGCCTCGAAATCCATCACGTCATCTCGATCGACTTCGACGGCTTCCGCGACATGGTCGATGCCGTCGGCGGCGTGACCGTCGACAACCCGACCGAATTCAGCTACACGCTGACGCCCGCCAAGCACGCCGTCGGCGACTGGAGCGATGGCACCTTCCCGGCCGGGGAGATCCACCTGAACGGAGACGAAGCGCTGGCGTACTCACGGGCGCGCTACACGAGCGTGCCGAGCGAGTCGAACGACTTCGCCCGATCGGTGCGGCAGTCGCGCGTGCTCGGCGCGATGCGCGCAGCGGCAGGCGCTGGCGGCATCGGCGCCATCATCCCCGGCCTGCGCTTGATGGATGCCATGGAGGGCCGGGTCCGAACCGACCTTTCGGCCATCGACCTCTATCTGCTGTCCTCGCACCTCCAGGGCGACCGCCGCGTGGAGCTGACAGAGGGGCCGGTCCTGACGGCTTCGACGAGCTCGAACGGCGCGTACATCCTGCTCCCGACCGGCTGGGCCGGTTCGGGCGACTACGGCGGGATCCGCTCGTACCTGGCCAGCCAGCTCTCGGCCGATGCGTCGTAGGCGGCGCCTGCGGCTCGCCGACATCCCACGCCTCCTCGTGCGCGGCGTGATCGAGGTGGCCGGCCTGTTCGGTGGTCGGTATCGGCGCACCGAGGGCGCGCACGTCCTCGCCATCGATGCGAACGGCCGCGTCCTCGTGGTGCGCACCACCTACCTTGGCCCGGGGTGGATGCTCCCGGGCGGTCGCGTCGAGCATCGCGAGACACCGCATGCGGCGGCCGCTCGCGAGACGCGGGAGGAGACGGGGCTGGAGGTGGATGTGGATCGGCTGCTGCTCGTCGATGCGCGGAAGGGACGCGACGTGAGCTTCGTCTTCGCCGGGCGCGTCACGGGCGGGGAGATGGAGCCCCAGCTCGGCGAGATCTCGGAGGTCGCCTGGCTCGATCGCGCGGAGATCGCCACGACGTCGCCGAAGCTGCATCGGCTGCTGGAGCTGATGGATGCCGGGGAGGGTGGCATCGTCTACCGCGGGCTGGATTAGGGTGCCGATAGATCGGGCAATGGTGCTCGCGTAAGCGGCTTCCGGAGCCGCGGTGCGTCGTCTATCGGGCAGGGCAGCACCGCCGCTGCGCTCCACGTGCGATTCGGACCGATATATGGGCTCGCACCCACCGCACAGGCAGCCACCCTAGAATCGAAGCATGAGCCCGCAGCGCGACATGCCCGAGATGCTGCGCGCTGTCCTGCGCCGGCTGCCGACGAGCCCGGGCGTGTACCTCATGAAGAACGCGAGCGGGCGCGTCCTGTACGTCGGCAAGGCCGACTCGCTCCGCAGCCGCGTTCGGTCGTACTTCGCCGCACGCGGTCCGGAGGACGCGCGGATCGCGCGCATGGTGACCGAGGTCGCCGACGTCGAGTACATCGTCACCGACACGGTCAGCGAGGCGTACCTCCTCGAGAGCAACCTCATCAAGGAGCATCGGCCGCGCTTCAACATCCGCTTGCGCGACGACAAGAGCTACCCGTTCGTGAAGATCACGCTGGGCGAGGACTTCCCGCGCATCGTCCGCACGCGGCGCCTGGTGCGAGATGGCAGCCGCTACTTCGGACCGTATGCGAGCGCCAGCAGCGTCGACGAGACCCTGAAGCTCCTGCGCAAGATCTTCCCGTTCCGCACATGCAACCTCGACATCCCGGAGGGGAAGCAGGTGCTCGAGCGGCCATGCCTCCTGTACTTCATCAACCGATGCCAGGGCCCGTGCATCCAGGCCATCCAGAAGGCCGAATACCGAGCCACCATCGATCAGATCGTCGATTTCCTGGAGGGCAAGCAGGAGCCGATCGCGGCGCAGCTGCGCCGCGAGATGGAGGGCCATTCGGACGCCCTCCGCTTCGAGCAGGCCGCCACGACGCGCGACAAGCTGCGCGCCGTCGAGCGAACGATGGAGCAGCAGAAGATGGCGGCCTTCAGCCGTGCCGAGCACGACGTCGTCGGGATGGCGCGCGAGGAGGACGAGGCCTGCATCCAGGTCATGCAGGTACGAAACGGCAAGCTCATCGGCCGCGAGCACTTCATCGTGGAGGGCGCCCGCGACGTCACCGATGCGGAGGTGCTCGGCTCCTTCCTGCAGCAGTACTACGCCAGCACCGATGCGCTGCCGCGCGCGCTGCTGACGCCGCTCATGCCGGCCGAGGCCGATGGCCTGGCCACGTACCTCGCCGACCGGCGCGGCGTGCGGGTGACGATCACCGTGCCGGAACGCGGTGAGAAGCGACGGCTGGTGGCCCTCGCCACGCAGAACGCGGTCGAGGCGCTGGCGCGCGAGCGGGCCGAGTGGATGGCCGATGAGGCCAAGCGCGACGAGGCACTGACCGAGCTGGCGGCCGCGCTCGAGCTGCCGCGGGTCCCCGAGCGGATCGAGTGCTACGACATGAGCAACATCCAGGGCACGTCGGCGGTCGGCTCGATGGTGGTCTTCATCGATGGCAAGCCGGAGCCGCGGGAGTATCGGCGCTTCCGGATCCGCTCCGGCGACACGCCGGACGACTTCCGGATGATGGCCGAGGTGCTGCGCCGCCGGTTCAGCCGCGTGGCGAAGCTCCGGAACGAGACGGGGGCGCTCTCCCTGGCCGCCGTCGGCGCCGATGAGGCCCCGCAGGGGGACTCGGACGAGCCGATCGACCTGGATCCGGACGCCGGGCCGATCGACGCCAACGGCGACTCGGGTCCACGGGAGCCGGGCTGGGCGCTGCCCGACCTCGTCATCGTGGATGGCGGCAAGGGACAGCTCTCCGCGGCCGTCGCCGCGCTCGAGGGGCTTGGCATCCGGGACGTGCCGCTCAGCGGGCTGGCGAAGCGCTTCGAGGAGCTCTACCTGCCGAATCGATCGGCGCCGGTCGTGCTGCCGCGTCGGTCGCAGGCGCTGTACCTCGTGCAGCGCATCCGCGACGAGGCGCATCGGTTCGCCATCACCTACCACCGCGACGTGCGCGGCAAGCGCGCGCTGCGCAGCGAGCTGGATGACATCGAGGGCATTGGACCCGGGCGCAAGAAGGCGCTTCTCAAGCGCTTCGGATCCGTGCGGCGCATCAAGGAGGCATCGGTAGAGGAGGTGGCGTCGACACCGGGAATCAGCCTGCAGCTTGCCGAGCGGCTGAAGGCGCAGCTCGCACGCGAAGGCATGCTCGCCTAGAGGTGGCTATACTGGCGCCCGCCCGCCGCTGACAGCGGCGCGTTTCGTGTTCGAGGCCTCCGGCCGTCCACACGACCTCCCGAGTACCGAGGGAAGCAAAGCCGCAGCATGACCTGGCGTCGCATGGCCCCATGGGTGATCGGAGTGGTTGCCCTGCTGGCGATCTTCATCGATCTGCCGCGCTCCGTGCCGGCCTTCTCGTGGCTGCCGAACAACGTCCTCGGCGCCGAGTTCCGCACCGTCCTCGGGCTCGACCTCGAGGGAGGCCTGCGCGTCACCCTTCAGGCGCAATCGCAGGGTGACGAAGAGGTCACGGCCGAGCAGCTCGGGACCGCCCGCGACATCATCGAGCGTCGCGTCGCCGGCATCGGGGTCAGCGAGCCGCAGGTGCGGACCGAGACCGGTGGCGACGGGTCGCGACGCATCGTGGTCGAGGTGCCAGGCGTCAGCGATCAGCAGCAGATCCGCGACCTCGTCGGATCGACCGGCCAGCTCCAGTTCATCGATCCGCAGGGTCAGCAGCTGACGCAGGGCCAGGACATCAGCGACCTGCTCGACGCGGGCACGGTGCGCGAGCTGTTCGACGGTGGCCAGATCGAGCCGACGAGCGTGGCGCCCGCGGTCGACGGCAACCTCATCGGCGTCCAGTTCAGCCTGAAGGACGAGGGCAGCCAAATCTGGTGCCAGTTCACGACCGCGAACGTCGGCCGCCCCGGACCGATCGCCCTCGACGAGGAGATCATCACCACTCCGACGATCAACGATGCGATCTGCGGCGGGCAGACGATCATCACCGTCGGTCCCAACACCGAGGCGAATGAGCAGGAGCGGACGAACCTGTTCAATACGCTGCGCTTCGGTGCGCTCCCGGTGTCACTGGTCGAGCAGGGCGTGGAGACCGTCGACCCGACCCTCGGCGCCGACTTCCTGGTCCAGGCGCTCGTCGCCGGCGGGGTAGGCCTGCTGCTGGTCCTGGTCTTCATGATCGCGTACTACCGGCTGCCGGGCGTGCTCGCCGCGATTGCGCTGATCTTCTACACGCTGGTCGTGTACGCGGTGTTCCGGACGATCCACGTGACCCTGACGCTCGCCGGCGTGGCGGCCTTCATCCTCAGCATCGGCATGGCGGTCGACGCCAACATCCTCATCTTCGAGCGCATGAAGGAGGAGATTCGGGCCGGCAAGACGCTCGGCCCCGCCATCGAGGCGGGCTTCAACCGCGCCTGGTCGAGCATCCTCGACTCGAACGTGAGCTCGCTGCTCGTCGCCGGCTGGCTGTACTGGCAGGGCACGACGGTCGTCCGCGGCTTCGC
>JAICRD010000162.1 GCA_025937535.1 Chloroflexota bacterium
ATCCACACCGTCGACGGTGGAACCCACGTCGCCGGCTTCCGCGCGGCGCTCACGACCTCGCTGAACAGCTGGTCCCGCAAGTCGGGCACGCTGTCGGAGAAGGAGGCGAACCTCTCGGGAGACGACGTACGGGAGGGCCTGACGGCCGTCATCAGCGTCAAGCTGACCGATCCGCAGTTCGAGGGCCAGACGAAGGCGAAGCTGGGCAATGCCGATATCAAGGGCATCGTCCAGAACGTGGTGACCGAGGGCATCGTCCAGCACCTCGAGGAGAACCCGGCCGACGGCCGGCGCATCATCGAGAAGTGCGTGACCGCCGCCCGCGCCCGCGAGGCGGCGCGCAAGGCGCGCGACCTCGTCATCCGCAAGGGCGCCCTGGAGGGCATGGCCCTGCCGGGCAAGCTGGCCGACTGCCAGGAGCGCGACCCGGCGCGAGCCGAGCTGTACATCGTCGAGGGTGACTCCGCAGGCGGCTCGGCCAAGCAGGGGCGCGATCGGCGCTTCCAGGCCGTGCTTCCCATGTTCGGCAAGATGCTCAACGTCGAGAAGGCGCGACTCGACCGGGTCCTCTCGAGCGACAAGATCCGGCCGCTGGTGATTGCGCTCGGCGCCGGCATCGGAGAGACCTTCGACATCTCCAAGCTGCGCTACCACCGCATCTGCCTGCTGTCGGACGCCGATGTCGACGGCGCGCACATCAGCACCCTGCTGCTCACCTTCTTCTACCGGCACATGCCCGAGGTCATCGCCAACGGCTACCTCTACATCTGCCAGCCGCCGCTGTACCGGGTCAGCACCGGGAAGGTGACGCGCTACGCGACGACCGAAAAGGAGCGCGACGCCGCGGTCAAGGAGCTGTCACGCGACGGCAAGACGAAGAACGTCAGCGTGCAGCGCTTCAAGGGGCTCGGCGAGATGAACGCCGATCAGCTCTGGGAGACGACGATGAACCCGGAGACGCGAACCCTGCTGCGCGTCGACGTCGGCGACGCAGCCGAGGCGGACGAGATCTTCAGCACGCTCATGGGTGAGCGGGTCGAGCCTCGCCGCGACTTCATCCGCGGGGAAGCCCGCAAGGTCCGCAACCTGGACATCTGAGTCACTCGTATTTTTTTGGGCGAACACGAAGAGGCACATGACAGCGATGCCATCACGACACGCCGCCGACATCCGGCAGGTGGCTCACAAGACCGGGCGCAGCCTCGACGAGTGGTGCGAGCTGCTCGAGGCAAACGGGGTGGGGGACCGTCGCGAGGCGGTCAACATGCTTCGCGACTCGTACGCGGTCAGCCACGCCTTCGCGCTGGCCATCGCGAACGAGTGCCTGCGCCGCTCCGACGACGATGAGTGGGGCTCGGACGAGTACGACGCCGAGGAAGAGGACGCCCGCTGGTAGTCATGGCAGACCAGGCTCGACGCGTCGGTGACAGCCGCCAGATCGTAGCGGCGGACGGCCGCCGCTACGCGTTCGCCGATCACAACTGCTTCGCGTGCGGTGGCTCGAACCCGATCGGCATGCGGCTGCACATCGAGCTCAACGAGGGGTCGGCCCGCACCTCGTGGAAGGCGGGAGACGACTTCGTCGGTTGGAGCGACAAGGTGCACGGCGGGATCGTGGCGACCATGCTGGACGAGGTGATGGCCTGGGCCTGCGCCAGCTCCGACGCGTGGGCGGTCACGGCCGAGATGAGCATCCGCTACCGATCGCCGGCATCGCCCGGCGACGAGCTGCTCGCGGAGGCGCACGTCGTGCGCAAGCGACGCCGGATCTACGACGTGGAGGGCACGGTCCACGCGGCCGATGGCCGGCTGATCGCCGAGGGTTCCGGCCGCTACCTGGGCGCGGCGCCATCGGCGAAGGAACAGCTCAAGGAGCGATACGGAACCGCGCCGGGGATGGGCGCCGAATGACGACAAACGCGACACAGAGGGACTGACCGATGGAGATGAACCGGATCGGAAACGTCCGGCCGGTGGCGATCGAGGACGAGATGCGTACCTCGTACATCGATTACGCCATGAGCGTGATCGTGGCGAGGGCGCTGCCCGACGTCCGCGATGGCCTGAAGCCCGTCCATCGGCGAATCCTGTACACCATGCACGAGATGGGGCTGCGGTCGACCGCGGCCTATCGGAAGTGCGCCGGCGTCGTCGGCGAGGCGATGGCGAAATACCACCCGCACGGCGACCTCGCGCTGTACGAGACGCTCGTGCGCATGGCGCAGGACTTCAGCCTGCGTTACCCGCTCGTCGACGGCCAGGGCAACTTCGGATCGGTCGACGGCGACCCGCCAGCGGCGATGCGCTACACCGAGGCGCGGATGGCCGCCATCACCGACGAGATGCTCGCCGACATCGAGAAGGAGACCGTCGACTTCGTCGACAACTACGACGGCCGTCTGCGTCAGCCCACGGTCCTGCCGTCGAGGCTGCCAAACCTGCTCGTCAACGGCTCGTCGGGCATCGCGGTCGGCATGGCGACGAACATCCCGCCGCACAACCTGGGCGAGGTCTGCCGCGCCATCTCGGCGCTCATCGACAATCCGGATCTGACCGTGGACGACCTGGCCGAGATCGTCACCGGCCCCGACTTCCCGACCGGCGGCACGATCTTCCGCTTCGAGGACCAGCGGAACTCGATGACCGGCGAGAAGGAGCGGGTCGACGCCATCCGGCACATGTACGCCACCGGTCGCGGGCGCGTCATCATCCGCGGCCAGGTCGCGTTCGAGGAGGTTCGCGCGGGGCGCATGGCGGTCGTCATCACCGAGCTGCCCTACCAGGTCAACAAGACGAGCCTGATCGAGAAGATGGCCGACCTCGTCGGCTCGAAGAAGATCACCGACGTTGGCGACATTCGCGACGAAAGCGACAGAGATGGCATGCGGATCGTCGTCGAGATCAAGCGCGACGGCTCGCCGCACACCGTCATGCAGCAGCTGTTCAAGCACACCCAGCTGCAGACGAGCTTCAGCGCCAACATGCTCGCGCTCGTGGATGGCCAGCCGCAGACGCTCGGCCTCAAGCGGATGCTCGAGCACTACGTCAGCTATCGGCGCGAGGTGGTCCGCCGCCGCACCGAGTTCGACCTTGCCCGAGCCCAGGAGCGCGCTCACATCCTCGAGGGGCTGAAGATCGCGCTCGACAACCTCGACGAGGTGATCGCGACCATTCGCGCCGCCGCCGACGTGGACACCGCGCGCAGCGCCCTCATCAAGCGATTCGGGCTGACCGAGATCCAGGCCAACGCCATCCTCGAGATGCAGCTGCGGCGCCTGGCCGCGCTGGAGCGCAAGAAGATCGAGGACGAGTACAAGGCCATCATCCAGCTCATCAGCGAGCTGGAGGACCTCCTCGCCAACCCGCGCAAGATCCTGCAGGTCATCAAGGACGAGCTGGCCGATCTCGAGAAGCGCTACGGCGATGATCGCAAGACGCGCATCGAAGCCGATGCCAACCGCGAGCTCACCGCCGAGGATCTCGTGGCGTCGGAGGACGTCGTCGTCACGCTCAGCCAGCGCGGGTACATCAAGCGCCAGCCCATCGGCACCTTCCGTTCGCAGCGGCGCGGTGGCCGCGGGAAGCTCGCCATGATCACGCGCGAGGAGGACGCGGTCCGGCACCTCCTGGTGGCGAACACCCACGACAACATCCTGTTCTTCACGAACCGGGGTCGCGTGTTCATCACCAAGGTGCACACGCTGCCCGATGCGTCACGCCAGGCGAAGGGGCTGCCGATCATCAACCTGCCCGGCGTGCAGGTCGACCAGCGCGAGTACGTCAGCGCGATCATCAGCCTGCCGCAGTTCGAGCCGGACAACTACCTGGTCATGGCCACGCGCCAGGGCAAGATCAAGAAGACCTCGCTGGCCGAATACGCGAAGATCCGCGCCAACGGCCTCATCGCCATCAACCTGCTCGACGGCGACGAGCTGCAGTGGGTGGGCCTCTCCGACGGGCAGAGCGACATCATCGTCGCCACCAGGAAGGGACAGGCGGCCCGCTTCCGCGAGTCGGAGGTCCGACCGATGGGCCGCGACACCCAGGGCATGACCGCCATCCGCCTCAAGGGCGGCGACGAGGTCATCGGCATGGAGGTCGTCCAGAACCGCGAGGACGAGCTGCTGGTCGTGACGGAGCAGGGCTTCGGCAAACGCACGGAGGTCGAGGACTTCCCGGTCAAGCACCGCGCCACCGGTGGCGTGATCGCCAACTCGCTCAACAAGGACACCGGCGACGTCGCCGCTATCCGGCTGGTCGGCCGAGACGAGGAGGAGCTGATGCTCATCACCGAGCTCGGCACCATCCTGCGGACCGAGGTGGGCGGCATCAACCGATACCGCCGGGCGTCGCGTGGCGTGACCGTCATGAAGCCGGCCGAGGGAGACCGGATCGTCTCGATCACCGTCTTCGTGGACAACCGTCCGCCGGAGGAGATCGTCGAAGCCGAGTAGGGTAGCGGCGGCCGCTTTGGTGCGCAGCGAGCTCATCGTTGCGAAGGCGACGAATGCTCACGACGCGGGCGTTATGAGCGTCGGTCCGACGCGAACGGCCCTAATGCTCACCAGGTGAGCAGGGCCTGGCGATTTGGACCGTTCGGCCATCAACGGAGGCCGTAATGCCCACTCCGAGAGCGTTACACCCGTGACCACCCATGATCACCCGGCGAGGCACCATCCGGGCAGCATCCAGACACCATCCGGACCGAGTCCGCGCGCAGAGCACGGCGCGGCGCGGTGTGTCCGGTAGAATCGGTGGAGCCTGTCCTTCAGCGCCGCAGGAGCAGCCGTGTACGCCGACGAGTTCAGCATCTACGCCGGCAACGCCAATAAGCCGCTCGCCGAGCGCATCTGCCGCTACCTCAAGACCGATCTCGGCGCGGTCGAGGTCTTCCAGTTCGCGAACGAGAACATCTTCGTGCGGGTCATGGAGAACGTCCGCGAGCAGGACGTCTTCCTGGTCCAACCGACCTGCCGGCCTGTGAACCAG
>JAICRD010000029.1 GCA_025937535.1 Chloroflexota bacterium
CAGGACCATGCGCCGGTTCTCGATCACCCGCTCCGAGTGCGTGGTGATGACCATGCCCTCGGTGATGGTCGTGCCGCAGCTGATCGGCGTGCCTTCGACGCCCTCGACCTCGACCGCGCAGATGCGACAGGCGCCGTATGGCGCGAGCTTCGGCTCGTAGCACAGCGTCGGGATGTCGATCCCCAGGACGCGGCAGGCCTGGAGGATGGTCTGGCCCTCTTCGGCCTCGACCTGCGTACCGTTGATGGTGACGCTGATCTTGCGAGTGCCGGGCACCATCGGCCACAGCGGCGTGTAGTCGGTGACCTTGCCGTCGCCGGTCCCGTTGCCGTTACCGGCGGCGTGGCCGTTCGTCGTTCCGAAGCCCATCGGTCCCTACTCTAGCGGTGCGGCTGCGTCGGTGCCGCCGAGGGGCTGGAGGAGCGGCCGCAGCCGTGGCGTCTGGCATGCACCGGCCAGGCATTCGCCGCGTTCCGCGTGCGCGCGGAACTCGTCCTCGAAGCGGGCCAGCGTCGTCAGGATCGGCGCGGGAGCCAGGCGCTCGAGCTTGCACAGCGCCGTGTCGCTGACCTTCTTCGACAGCTCGCGCAGCAGGGTGAAGTCGTTGGGTCGCGGCGTGGCGGCCAGGATGCGGTCGAGGGCCTCCACCAGCCGGCGGGTGCCGATCCGGCACGGAACCGCCTTACCACACGCCTCGCGCGCGCTGAAATCGGCGAAGAAGCGGGCGCTGTCGACCATGCACGTCGAGGTGTCGGCAACCAGGACGGCGCCGGAGCCGATGATGGCGCCGGCCGCCTCGAGCGGCTCGTAGTCGTACGGCGTGCCGAGCTCGCCGGCATCCAGGGCGCCACCCCCGGGACCGCCGACGAAGAGCGCCTTGGTCGTGCCCGTCGGCCCACCGGCCATCGCCACGAGCTCACGCAGCGGCGTGCCGAGTGGCACCTCCAGCAGCCCCGGCTCGGCCACGCGGCCCATCACCGTGACGAGCTTCGTGCCACGACTGGTGTCGGCGCCAACGGACGCGAACGCGTCGGCCGAATGCGACAGGATCCAGGCCGCGTGGGCCAGGGTCTCGGCGTTCTGCACGACGCTCGGGACGGTCCACAGCCCGCGCTCCGTCGGGTACGGCGGGCGGATGAGCGGCATGCCGCGGTCTCCCGAAAGCGCGGCGATGAGCGCGGTCTCCTCGCCGGCCACGTACGCGCCCGATCCCTCCCAGATGCTCAGCTGGACGCTCGTGTCCGTCCCGAACATGAGGTAGCCGGCCAGGTGGGCGTCGGTCGCCTCGGCGGCGGCGACGCGAAGTCGCTGGATCGCCTCGGTCCACTCGCGGCGCACCGCCACGATGGCCTCGCCGGCGCCGGACGCGTAGGCCGCGATCAGGGCCCCCTCGACGATCAGGTGCGGGTTGCCCTCGGCCAGCGCGCGATCGCCGAGCGCGCTCGGGTCGGCGCCCATGAGATTGGCGATGACGATGCGTCGATCCGCGCCGCTCGCGCGCACCGCGCGCCACTTTTCCGCGGCCGGATAGCCCGAGCCGCCGCGGCCACGCAGGCCGGCCGCCTCGATCTCGGCGATGACCTCCTCGGGCGAAAGACGCGTGACGGCACGCTCGAGCCCGGCGTAGCCACCGTGGGTGCGATAGCTGTCCAGGCTGCCCGGGTCGACGCGGCCGATGTCGGTCACCAGGCGGTGCTCGCCGGCCGAGAGGATCCGGATCTGCGGAGAGAGGGCGCCCGCCATCAGCTGCGGGCCCCGACCGCCGCCGAGGCGGCGCGCCGCTCGTGGACGATGTGCTGTGCCTTGGTGGCGTCGAGTGGCCCGTAGACCAGCGTGTCGACGCGGATGGCGGGGCTCAGCGTGCCGGCCCCGACATCGGTCGCGACCTCCAGCGTGAATCCCCCGTCCGGCGTGGTCTCGCCGGGCTGAATGCCGAGCTCCTCGACGACGGCGGCCAGGACCGCCGGCCCGCCGGCGAAGCGGCATGAGGCGCAATCGCACACCGTCACGACGTGGCCCTCGACCGGGAGCAGCCGAAAGCCGCCGAGGCCGGCCGCCCCGAAGACCTGTGCCCAGTGGATGCTCAGCTGGTCGCTGATGAGGCGCAGCGCGCGCTCGGGCAGATAGCCGAAGCGATCCTCCACGGCGCGGAAGATGGCGACCAGCGACTCCGGCCGGCCGCCGAACCCGGTGATCGTCTCGGCGACCCAGGCCGAGTCGATCGCCTCGTCCCAGCGTGCGGGGTTGCGCATCGGCCTCGCCGGCAGCCCCGCGCGGCGGTAGGCGTTCGGATCCTTGCGCTCGTCGTAGATCTCCGGCATGCCGTAGCGGATCCGGTTCCCGCGCGAGTCGAAGCCGCTCATGTCGATCGCCTCGACCGGGCAGACCTGGGCGCACTGGAAGCAGACCTGGCACTTGTGCTCGCCGAAGGGGTCGTAGATCAGGTCGAGCCGGCCGCGCCAGCGGTCGGGGATCTCCGGGCGCTGCTCGGGATACTGGCGCGTGACCTTGGGAGCAAAGAAGTTCTTGAACGTCGTCGCCATGCCCTTGGCGATGCCGATGCCCGGAAATGCCATTACCGAATTCCTCTCGCATCTGAGCGACGCACGGCGCTCACAGCTCGAACACGACCACGGCGGCCGCCGTGATGAACAGGTTGACCAGGGCGAGCGGGAGGAGAACCTTCCAGGCCATGCCCATGAGCTGGTCGACGCGGACGCGCGGCAGCGTCGCGCGCAGCCAGACGGCGATGAACACGAAGATGTAGGTCTTCAGGAAGAACCAGAAGATGCCCCAGATCGTGCCGATGAACCCGTCGAGCTGTGCCGGGAAGGGCCATGGCGCGAGCCAGCCGCCGAAGAAGAGGCTGACCAGGATGCCGCTCATGATGAACAGCGCGACGTACTCGGCGAAGAAGAAGAAGCCGAAGCGCATGCCCGAGTACTCGGTGAACGGACCCGCCACGAGCTCGGAGTCCGCCTCGACCATGTCGAACGGCGTGCGGTTCACCTCTGCCAGCGAGCTGACGTAGAAGATCGCCAGCCCCAGCGGCTGCCACACGAGCAGCCAGCCGTGCTCCAGCTGCCAGCCGATGAGCTCGCTGAAGCTCAGCGTGCCGCCCAGCACGACCGCACCGACGATCGACAGCGTCAGCGGGATCTCGTAGCTGACCATCTGCGCCGCGGATCGCAGGCCGCCGAGGAGCGAGTACTTGTTGTAGCTGGCCCAGCCCGCCACGAGCAGGCCGACCACCGACAGGCCAAGGACGGCGAAGAAGTAGACGATGCCGATGTTGAAGTCGGCCGCGATGGCGCCCGGCGCGAAGGGCATGACCAGCATGCTCATCGCGGCTGCCATGTAGACCATCCACGGGGCCAGCGTGAAGGCCGATCGATCGGCCTGGTCCGGGACGGTGTCCTCCTTGGCCAGCACCTTGAAGCCGTGGATGGTGGACTGGAACATGCCCTTGTAGCCGATGCGGTTCGGGCCGAACCGCAGGTTCATCTGGGCGATGATCTTCATCTCCATCTGGATGATGACGAAGGCGGTCGGCACGGTCAGCAGCAGCAGCAGCGTCGTGGCCAGCACGAAGCGACCGATGCCAAGGAGCAGCTCGAAGTCCATGCGCTACTTGTCCACGCCGCCCATGACGGGGTCGAGGCTGGCCATGATGGCCATGGTGTCCGCCACCAGGCGTCCCGGCATCAGCACCGGCATCGCCTGCAGGGTGATGAAGCTCGGGTCGCGCATGCGGAACCGATACGGCGTGGGTCCGCCGTCGCTGATGGCGTAGACGCTGTACAGGCCGCGCGGCGACTCGACCGCGCCGTACGCGCGCCCCGGCTTGGGCCGGATGATGCCCGGCACCTGGGCCTGGACCGGTCCGTGGGGCATCTTGTCCACGATCTGGTCGATCAGGTTGATGCTCTGCTTGATCTCGGCGATGCGCTGCAGGTAGCGCGCGTACGAGTCGCCCGACTCCTGGGTGATGACGTCGAACTCGAGCTCGTTGTAGATCGAGTATGGATGTGCCTTGCGGACGTCGAAGGGCACGCCCGAGGCGCGAAGGTTGGGGCCGGTGACGCCAAGGTCGATGGCCTGCTTGCCGCTCAGCGTGCCCATGTTGATGGTGCGGGCGCGGAAGATCTCGTTGTCGGTGATCATCCACTCGTTCATCTCGATGTTCTTCATCACGTGGCTGCGCCACGTCCCGAGGCGGCTGAGGAACTCGTCGTTGGTGTCCCAGTTCACGCCGCCGACGCGGAAGAAGTTGAAGAGCATGCGCTGCCCGCTGATCGCGCTGAGCATGTCGACGATCTCGTCGCGGTTGATGAAGCTGTACAGGATCGGCGTCAGTCCGCCCATGTCGAGCGCCAGGAAGCCCATCATCAATCCGTGGCTGAACACCCGGTTCAGCTCGACGACGAGCGCCCGGATGTACTCCGCCCGCTTCGGCGCGCGGATGCCGTACAGCTTCTCGAACGCGATCGCCGGCGCGTGCTCGTTGTGCATCGTCGACAGGTAGTCCATCGGGTCGACGTAGGTGAGCACCGTGGTGTACGTCGCGTTCTCGCACAGCTTCTCGATGCCGCGATGCAGGTAGCCGAGCACCGGGTCGATGTCGACCACGACCTCTCCCCGCACCTTGACCACCAGGCGCATCACGCCGTGGGTCGACGGGTGCTGCGGCCCCATGTTGATGAGCATCTCGCCCTCGTCGAGGGTGTAGACCTCGCGCTCGCGCTCGGTCTGCGGCGGCCGATCCGGGATGCCGACCTGGTCGAAGCCGGCGTACTCGCCGCCCGCGATCGCCTGGGCGGGCGTCAGGCCGGCGACCGATCGAAGGCGCTGCTCCTCGATTCGGTCGAGCTCGATCGGGTCGGGGATGCGGATGTCGGGATCGATCTTGGTCATCGTGGTCGGCTCTTGTCAGCGAGGGTCTCGCCGCCCTCGGCGCCTTCGGCCGGCGCGTCGGGGCGCTCGGACGACGGCGGGAACGTCACGGCCGGCGCGTCGCGGAAGCGCGACAGGTCCCAGGTCTCGGGACGCTCGAGCGGGTTGACGCCGGCCGCCGCCGAGTCGGCCGCGTCATCGGGCAGGACGAAGTCCTTGCGCTGCGGGAAGCTTCGGTAGTCGGGCGACATGTAGATCCGTCGCAGGTCGCGGTTGCCCTCGAAGATGATCCCCATCATGTCGTAGGCCTCGCGCTCGTGGAACTCCGCCCCCTTCCACAGGTTGGTGATGGTCGGGATGCGTGGGTCCGATCGGTCCACGCGGGCACGAACGCGGACCCAGGCAGGGTGCTTGTCGCTGTAGAGGTGGTAGACGACCTCGAAGTGGGCGCCGGGTCCGTAGTCGACGGCGGCCTCGTCGGCCAGCATGAAGAAGTCAAGATCGGGGTCGTCGCGGAGCGTCCGCAGGACGTCCACGTTGCGGGAGCCATCGATCTGGAACTCGACGGTGTCCTCATCGGTCCAGAGGTCGTGCAGGTCGTTGCCGAGACGCTCGGTCAGGATCCGAACGAGCGACCCGGCGGCTGCGGGTGCGCTCAGCGAACGTCTCCTTCCCAGCGCGTCCGCTGCGGGCCGCGATCGACGTAGGTGCGCCACTCGCCGCGCCGCTGCTTGACCAGCTCGTGGAGCTTCATCATCCCGTAGATCAGTCCCTCCGGGCGCGGCGGGCAGCCCGGGACGTAGACGTCGACCGGCATGACGCGGTCGACGCCCTGGACGACGCTGTAGGAGCGCTTGAAACGGCCGCCGGACGTGGTGCAGGTGCCCATGGCGACACACCACTTCGGCTCCGGCATCTGCTCCCAGAGCCGGACCAGCGGCCCCGCCATCTTCGTCGTCAGCGTGCCCGCGACGATGAGCACGTCCGCCTGGCGCGGGCTGGCGCGGAACGGGAACATGCCGAAGCGGTCGATGTCGTTCACGCTCGTTGCGGTGCTCATCATCTCGATGGCGCAGCAGCTCAGGCCGGAGAGCAGCGGCCACAGGGAGTTGGCGCGGATGAGGTCGAGTACGTAATCGGCCTTCGTCGGGATGACCTCGAGCAGGCCGTGGAAGCCTCCCTGCGGATGCTCTTCCATGCCGAACTGCTGGAGCAGCTCGTCGCCCTGGGCGGCGTCCGGGATGATGATCGGGCCGTTGCCGTCGGACGGCATCGGCTCGGTGGTGGTCGGTCGGTCTACTGCCATCGGAGGTCACCCTTCTTCCATGCGTACAGCTCGCCGAACATCAGGATCGCAAGGAAGATGCCCACCAGGATGATCCCCTGGAACTCGAGCGCCCGAACGGTGATGGCCCACAGGTAGACGAAGATGATCTCGACGTCGAAGGCCACGAAGAGCAGGGCGTAGAGGTAGAAGGCAAGTCCGAATCGGCTCCAGGTGTCACCGATGGTGTCGACGCCCGACTCATACGGCAGACCCTTCTGTGGCCGTCGCCGCCGATGGGTGATCAGCCAGCTGAACAGGATCGTGCCGAAGACGAACGTCGTCGCGGCAAAGCCGAACCCGATGACGTAGAGCAGTCCGGTGTGATCCATCTGGAACTCCGGTTGCACGCGCGGTGAGTTGCCGGGCAGGCCCGGTCGTGCTTGGGCCCGCCTGATTTGTTCGTGTCGATGGGGCGCCATCTCGCGTGGGTGGCGCCTCGTTCACAGTCTAGCAGGGGCATCGGTGAGCGTGGCTTGCTCGGTCGGGTCGGCCTGGCGCAATGTTTCGGGCGCCTGCCGTCGTTTCGTCATTTGCCAACCAGGAGGCACCTTAGGCACCGCCCCATCGTTGAGAGCGGCCGATTCTCGTCACCTGCCAATGACATGCGACATCTGACGACAATTCGCGCGCCACTTCCGGGTACTGCGCGCAACACGCCTGCCTAAGGCGTCCCTGATTGGATTTTGGCACCAAGCGCCGGGCGTGCTCAGTGACCCTGCCACGCGGCGGCAACCATCAGCCGCAGCCCATCGCTGACGAGCGCATGGCCACCGAGCAGGAAGGGGACGGATGCACCGACGGCAGCTTCCGTCAGCTCACGCAACCACCCGGTGCCGATGCGACCGTGATCGCCGAAGTCCGAGGCAAAACGCTCCTCCTCCGGAGGCCACGCTGCCGCATCGGCCGATCCGACGAGCGCCGCCATCAGCACCCGCGTGTCAAGGACGACCGCATCCCCGAGGCGCGCGAGCTCTTCGACGAGCTCGGCCGGCGAGGCGCGGCCCATGAGTGCCGCGAGGAGCGACCGTGGTCTCTGCTCGCCGCCGCGCGCCGAGCGCATGCCGCGCTCCTCGACGAAGCATCGAACCCGGCAGGCGGTCTCGGTCTCCAGCTCCTGCCAGGTCGTGACCGGGACACGCCCGGCCACCACGAGCTCGCCCGCTCGGTCGCGCATGACCGCACCGATGCGCTCGAGGTGCGGGACCTCGAGCCGCCGATCACCCGGCAGGCGCGCCATCTCCAGGTAGCCCGCGACGGCCGGACCGAGGGTACGCATACCGCGGAGCCGCGACGCCAATCGCAGCAGCGCCAGGTCGAGTGTCGTGTCGACGTCGAACCGCGCCCATGGAGCCGTCCCGAGGTCGCGCCACGCGAAGCCGGCATCGTTCAGGCGGCGCGGCGCGACGTTGTCGTTGTCGCACGCCTCGAGCGCGGCCAGGGCCGCGTCCAGGTCGCCGGCGACGACGAAGGCATCGGCGCTGAAGCGGTTGTTGGCCACGACCTCGCCGGGAACCGGCGAGAGCAGGTCGTCGAGCGCCTCGTCCGCCAGGAGCGATAGCGACGAGCCGCCGGCGTAGCCGATGGCGTCGACGCTGCCCGGCGCGTCGTCCATCGCCCGGCGCACGGCATCCACGAACCAGCGGCCCCAGTGGAAGGGAGTGCCGTCGGGCGGCGCGACCGATGCCAGCGGAGCGACGGCCGCACCCAGCCGCCCGAGGCGCCGCGACAGATCTGCGGCGAGCAGTCGTTGTCCATCGGCGGCGATCGCCGCGTGCGATCCGAACGGCTGGCCGCCCGGTGGCGTGGTGACCAGGACGAGCGGCGCCGGGCGCTCAGGCATGCGCGGTCGCCGCGGCGTCGGTGTCGAGCAGGCGATGGAGCTGCTCGAGGTGCATGCAGTCGTGGACGCCGATCCAGAGCAGCCAATCGCCGCAGCGCAGGCGGCCGACGAGCGGGTGCTCGAGCCGGCAGCGCTGGACCTCGTGGCCCTCGATGCGAACAGCCGCCTCGCGCACGCCGCGGCGCGACTTGTCGAGGAGGGTCAGCAGCTCGTCGCGCGACGCGTCGGCGCGGCCCGGGACGGAGGGCGTGACGGCCGGCGGACGATCCTCCGGCCACTCCGCCCCCGCGTCCAGCGCTGCCCATTTGGCGAGGAAGCGCCGAGCGGCGGTCGCGTGAGCGAAGGCCTGCGCGACGTTCCAATCCTCCTCGCCGCCGGGCGCGAGGAGCAGGCGCTCGGGAAGGGAACGAAGAACGCGTTCGAGTGCGTCACCGACTGCTTCCTGCTGCGCCAGGATCCGGGGTGCGGATCCGGCGAGGACGCGCCTGCGGAGCTCGCGCCGAAGCGACCGAAGCGGTGACTCGGCGTCGAGTGAGCGCCAGCAGGCGACGACGTCCGGCGCATCAGCCTCGAGCGCCGGTATCCAGGATCCGGTGGCCGTCACCGCCCCATCGGGTTAGAGGCGCTCGAAACGCTCGACGGGGAGGACGAACACCGTGGCGCCGCCGACTTCCACCTCGACCGGGTAGGGCATGTAGAACTCGCCCGGCTCCATGATCGGCGGCATCGGATTCACGAACTGCTTCCGTGAATGGCACGAGGCGCTGATGATCTCGAGCACCGCGTCGACCTGGTCGTCCTCCACCCCCACCAGGATGGTGGCGTTGCCCTGCTTCAGGAAGCCGCCGGAGGAGTTGAGGCGCGTGGCGCGGTACTCCTTCTCGAGGAGCGCGTCGACGAGCGTGGCTGCGTCCTCGTTGTGGACGATCGCGGTGACGAGCTTCATCGGTCTGGGGCTCCTCCGTTCAGCGTGGGCGCGCATTGACGGCCGAGCATCGATTATGGCGCACCCGCCCGACGACCGGCCCCGCGACAGGACCAGCCCGGCTCGTGCATCCTGTCGCGCATGCGCGGCAGGTCGGTGCTCGAGATCGGCGTCGCCATCGCGGCCGCCCTGTCGGCCGGGGTGCTGGCCGTCATGCTCGCCAGTCCCTGGCTACCGCAGGCAGCCGATGCACCGCTGCCGCCGCCGTCCGCCTCGTCGCCGGCGCCGAGCCCAACGCCCGCGGAAGATCAGCCGCCCATCGGCCTCTACCTGCTGCGGGGTCCCTTCAGCTTCGGCCCGTGCCTGGGCCTGGAGCTGACGGCCGAGTCGTACCCGGTGGCCGAGGCTGCGGAGGGCACTGCCACGGTGCTGTGGTGGCAGCGCGGCATGACCGGCTGCGACGCTCGCACCGGCGAGGTCCAGCAGGTCACCGCGTCCGTCGCGCGTGACCTCGCCGAGGACGATGGCCATCTCATCGGCTATGCCATCGACTTCATCCTTCCGCTCGATGGGGACCCGGAGGGGCAGAGCGTGCCCGCGCAGATCACGATCCTGGCCGCCCAGAGCACGAGCGACCTGCTGCAGGCGCTCGAGACCAGTGCGGGAAGCAGCGGCTTCGGGCTGGTCCTTGACCGCGTGCCGGCGATCAACCCCGTCCTCAACCCGCTCCCCAGCACGGCGCCGACCGCATTGGAGCCGATGGGCCTGTACCTGCTCGAGGGCCGTTTGCAGCAGGGCCCGTGTCTCGTGCTCGAGCTCGGTGCGCAGTCGTACCCGAACGACCCGAACCTCGAGGGGGCGGCAAACGTACGGTGGTGGGACGGCGCCGCACCGAGTGCCGGAGTGCCTGAGTGTCTCGGGCGAAGCGGGGACATCCACGAAGGCGTGGCGACCGTCCGGGTCGCGCAGCAGGATGAGGGTGGCATCCCCGTCGCGTACGGCGTCAGCTTCACGCTCCCACCGAACGCACCCGGCGGGGTACAGGAGGTCGGCATCGTCGTCCTTCTCGATGCGAGCACCCCGGACCGCCTCGAGGCACGGGTCGTCTCGGGTGAAGCTGGTTCGGACCTGGTCTTCGATCGGGTCGACTCGATCGACCCGCCGCTTGTGCCCGTGCCCTAGCCGGGCCCCAGTTGCCCCGCGAGCAACTAACGGCCATCGACGGTTACTCGTGGCGCCGATTTCGACGTCTCAATGGCCGAATGTCTCCGCGCCGGCGACGGACGGCCATCGTGCCCCTCGAAGTTGGCCGTTAGTTGCCGGGTCAGCAAATCGGCAGCCAATCGGCCGCCAAACCCGGACCCGCTTAGGGCAGCAGCGGCTCGACGATGTCGCGGATGGAGGCGTCCGCGTCCTCGACCGAGCCGGAGCCATCCACGACGCGGAAGCGGTGAGGCTCCTGATCGGCGAAGCGCAGATAGGCGTTACGGACCGTCTCGAAGAAGGCGACCTCCTCGGTGTCCTCGAAGCGGTTCCACTCCGCGCGCCGACGCGTGCGCTCCAGGCCGACATCGACCGGGACGTCGAGCAGGAGCGTCAGATCGGGGCGCAGGCCGCCGGTCGCGAAGTCCTGCAGGCGCCGCAGCTCGACCAGGTCGTTGCCATAGCCCGCGCCCTGGTAGGCCAGCGACGAGTCGATGTAGCGAGCGCACACGACCCACTCACCGCGCTCCAGTGCCGGGCGGATGACGCGCGCCACGTGCTGCGCCCGACCGGCCGCGTAGAGCAGGGCGTCCGCCCGCGGATCCAGGTCGTCGCTCATCCCGCGCATGTGCAGCACCAGGCGCCGGATCTCGTCACCCAGCGGCGTGCCACCGGGCTCCTGGGTCAGGACGGTCGGGATGCCACGGGAGCGCAGCCACGCGGCGAGGTGCCGTGCGGCCGTCGTCTTGCCGCTTCCCTCCGGTCCCTCCAGGGTGATGAAGTGGCCGCGCGCCGGCGGCGTGTCGCTCACCCCGGCGGCAGGACGCTGGTGGCGACCAGCGCGATGGCGACCAGGGCCAGCACGAACAGCAGCACCGCCCGCCTCACCGCCACGAGCCACCGTCCTCGGGAATCAGCTCGACCCGACGGTTCGGCTCCGAGCCGCGCGAGCGCGACATGAGCGCGTTGCGCTCCGCCATCTGGTGCTGCAGCCGGCGCACGTAGGCGTTCTGCGGCGCCAGCTCGACCGGGCGTCCCGAGGCCTGGACCAGGCCGATCGCCTCGGCGGTCTCGCGGAGTGCCGCCTCCTGCGGATCGGCCTCGAGGTCGAACACGCTGGCCAGCATGTTCTCCATTTGCAGCGTGGTGTTGGTCTTCAGGACGTAGATCGGCACGCCGTTCGACTCGGCGTCGCGCAGCGCCGCCGGCTTGCGCTTGTAGTAGTTGCGCAGGGTGACGACGGCATCGGCCTCGTCGAGGTCGCGCGCCACGTTGACCGGCACGCCCAACTCGCGAACGGACTGCTCCAGCCGCTTGCGACTGACGCCGAACGGGAAGACGCTCATGGGCCGATGCGTCCGCGCTCGGTCGTTGGCCGGCCGCTGTGCGCCGATGCGTCGCTCGACGCCGCGATCCTCTCCGGATTCACTCGCCGGTGCTGTCGGCGCACCGGAGATTCGCTCGCCCGGGAGCGTTCGCTGTCCCCGCGCCTCGCCACCGAACGCGCCCGGAGTCGCTGGCGCACTCGACGCGCCGCCCGGCAACGGACGAAGCCCGCGTTCGTATCGGCCACCGCCTCCACCACCGCGTCCGCGGCCGCCGCCGAAGGCGCCGAAGCCGCCGGTCGGCTCGAGCGGCGCGAAGGCCGGGTTGCCCGCCTCCGTCTCGCTGATGCGATAGTCGTACTTCGTCATCGCCTTGAGCTCGCCCGACTCGTCGCGATAGCGGGCCTCGGGCGGGACCATGTGGCCGCGCAGGATCGCGTCCACCGTCTCGGCCACGTTGCGGTGGACGATGACGTTGTCGCGCTCGACGATCTCGACCAGCACGTCGAAGGTGGGCGGCGCCTTGCGCTCGAGGACGGTCTTCTGCGTCCCGCGGCGGCGCGCCTCCTCGTCCCCGAGGGTCACCGGCTGGATGCCGCCAACCAGGTCCGACAGCGTCGGGTTGAGCATCAGGTTGTCGAGCGTGTTGCCGTGGGCAGTGCCGACCAGCTGCACGCCGCGCTCGGCGATGGTCCGCGCGGCGGCGGCCTCGAGCTCGGTGCCGATCTCATCGATGACGATGACCTCCGGCATGTGGTTCTCGACCGCCTCGATCATCACCGCGTGCTGCTCGGTCGGGGTGCGCACCTGCATGCGGCGCGCGTCGCCGATGCCGGGGTGCGGGATGTCGCCGTCGCCGGCGATCTCGTTCGAGGTGTCGACCACGATGACCCGCTTGCCGAGGTCGTCGGCCAGGACGCGCGCCACCTCGCGCAGCATCGTCGTCTTGCCGACGCCGGGGCGCCCGAGGATGAGCAGCGACTGCCCGGCCTCCACGATGTCGCGGATGATGTCGATCGTCCCGAACACCGCGCGACCGATGCGCAGCGTGAGCCCCACGACCTTGCCGGACCGGTTGCGGATGGCGCTGATGCGGTGGAGCGTGCGCTCGATTCCGGCGCGGTTGTCGTCGCCGAAGACACCGATGTGGTCGATGACGTGGGCGATATCGGCGTCGGTGATCTCGCGATCGAGGAGGTGCTCCTCCCCCGTGGTGAACCGTGCCTCCGGCTTTCGGCCGAGGTCCATGACCACCTCTAGCAGGTCCGTACGGTTGGCAAGGCCGCGCAGGCTCTCGCAGATCTCGGGCGGCAGCGCCTCCATGAGGGCGTCGAGATCGTCGGTCGTCTCGCGGCGTTCCACGTTCGTCATGACCTCCCTGCGTTGGGTCACCGGGTCGTCGCCGGAACCATCGCCGGCTGGCGGACCTGCGCACGCACATCGCGCACCAGCATGGTGACGCGGCCGATGGCTTCGAAGCCCGAGTCCGATGCAGCGCGCGTGCCTGCCGCCTCGTATGTTCGCACCGGCGACAGGATGCCGGCACCCAGCGCCTCGGTGCCGATGCGCGCGAGCGCCGCGCGGAGCAGGCGGCCACCGTCGACGCCGTCGCGGATCAGGAAGCGCAGGTAATGCGGCCCATCCTTGCACGCGCCGTGCTGCACGAAGCCGCCGGCCCTCTGATCGGCCGGGGCGACCCACGCGTCGACCTCGCTGAAATGCAGCAACGGGTTGAGCGACGAGCGCGGCACGATCGCCTCCTGCCCCACCGACTCCCAATCCCCCGCGCCGTAGCCCTCGATCCGCGCGATGGCCGGCGGCGTGGCGTGCGTCCACAGGTCGAACAGGTGCCACGCGTCGGGCGCTCCGGCCGGCTTCAGGTCGACGCCCTCGACCGTCGGATCGCCGGCCGGGCGCTTGCCGTCGCGAGAGACGAGCGAGCGCAGCCATGATCGCGGGCCGTGCATCGGCTCCGGCGCGCGCCACCAGATCTCTTCCTGGGCGTAGGCCATGAAGCCGGCCTGGCCGAAGAGCTCGAGGTTCTCGCGCACGTCCGCGCAGGCGGCATGGAAGCGGCCGATATCGTGGCGCACGCTCTCCTCGATCAGCGCCCCGAGCAGGTCCCAACGAACCTCCGCCGCCAATGGCCCGTCGGCGGCGTCGAGCTCGGTGATGACCCAGTCCTCGCCGTGCGGCTCCTCGATGGCGCGGCAGCTACCGACCAGCTCGCCTCCGATCTCGGCCACGAGGTGGACCGATGGGGCCCGCAATGGCAGCCATGACGGTATGAGCGCCGACAGCGTGATGCGGCGCTGCTCGGACGTCGGGGCAGGAACGCCGAGGCTTCGGCGGTGGGCGTCGAAGCTGGCGTGAACCCGCCGCGACAGGTCGGACAGCGCCTGGCGACCCGTGATGCGCGCCGACCGGATGCTCCGCTCGGCCTCGATCACGCCGGTCGCCTCGCGTCCTCCTCGACCATCGTCAGCAGCAGCCGATGCATCCGTCGATCACCGGTCAGCTCGGGATGAAACGAGGTCGCCAGGACGCGGCCCTGCCGCACGGCGACGGGACGGCCATCCGGATCGGTGGCGAGAACTTCGGCCGCATCCCCGACGGACGTGACCATCGGCGCTCGGATGAAGACGGCGTGCATCGGCTCGTCGCCCAGCGACGGAGTCTCGAGCTCGGTCTCGAAGCTGTCGAGCTGACGGCCGTAGCCGTTGCGCGTGACCTCGATGTCGAGCAGGCCGAAGACCGGCTCGTCGCCATCGGCGATGCGCGTGCTGAGCAGGATCATGCCGGCGCACGTGCCGAGCATCGGCGTGCCATTGCGCGCCATGGCAGCGATCGGCTCGCGCAGGTTATAGGCGTCCAGGAGCTTGCGCATGGTGGTCGACTCGCCGCCCGGCAGGATGAGCGCATCGAGGTCGACCAGGTCGCGCGGCAGGCGGACCTCCACCGGTTCCGCCCCGATCTCGCGGATGGCGTTGACGTGCTCGCGCACGGCACCCTGAAGGGCGAGCACCCCGATCCGCGGCCTTCGCTCGGCGTTCATGGCAGGGGCAGGGCTACCAGCCGCGGACGGCGAGCCGCTCCTCCGGAGGAATCTCGCCAAGTGACTGGCCGCGCATCGGTTCACCCAGGCCGGTGCTCACCTCGACCAGGATGTCCGGGTTGTCGTAATGGGTGGCCGCCTTGACGATCGCTGCGGCGTAGCGCTCGGGATTCTCGCTCTTGAAGATGCCCGAGCCGACGAACACCGCTTCCGCGCCGAGCTGGCGCATCAGGCTGGCGTCGGCCGGCGTGGCAACGCCGCCGGCCGAGAAGTTCGGGACCGGCAGCGCTCCGAGCTCGGCCGTCTGCTTGACGATGTCGTACGGGGCGCGCAGCTCCTTGGCCGCTGCGAACAATTCGTCCTCGCGCATGCTCTGGAGCTGGCGGATGCCCTTCTGCACGGCGCGCATGTGGCGCACGGCCTCGACGATGTCGCCGGTGCCCGCCTCGCCCTTGGTGCGGATCATGGCCGCCCCCTCGCCGATGCGGCGCAGCGCCTCGCCGAGGTCGCGGCAGCCGCACACGAACGGCACCCGGAACTGGTGCTTGTCGATGTGGTGCTCCTCGTCGGCGGGAGTGAGCACCTCGGACTCGTCGA
>JAICRD010000120.1 GCA_025937535.1 Chloroflexota bacterium
ACCCATCGCGAGGACGACGGCGCGCACTACCTGGGCTAGGCGAGCACTCCCATGATGACCTGCGACCAGTGCGGAACGCGCATGGCCCAGCTGCCTGTGAAGATCGAGATCGTGCGTGAGACGGGGCCGATCGGCCTCCCGACCAGTCCCGCGCATGGCGAGACGGTCAACTTCACGAAGCCGTATCGGTTCTGCTCGTCCGATCATCTCTACACCTGGGCGCGGGAGGCGCGGATGATGATCTGCAACAAGATGCCGACCGCCTTTGAGGAGGGCATGCAGCCGTTCCTGCCCTCCCGGCACATGGGCGGTCGTGTCGGCCTGTGCGATGGCCACCACACCGGCCCGCATGAGTGGAAGGAAGCCTTCCCGGGCTAGACTGCATCGGTCCATGCAGAAGTTCGTCATCACCGGTGGCCGTCCGCTCACCGGCGAGGTCCGGATCGCCGGCGCCAAGAACGCCGTGCTCAAGATGATGGCCGCGGCCGTCCTGACCGATGAGCGCTGCGTCCTCCGCAATGTCCCCAAAATCAGCGACGTCGCCATCCTGCGCGAGCTGATGACCGACATCGGCTTCGAGGTGAAGCGCTCCAACGGCGATGCGCTCGACATCAGCGCGACCGATGCGCAATGGCCGTTCGTCCCGCTCGAGGCGGCGCTGAAGATGCGCGCCTCCTTCATCCTCCTCGGACCGATGCTGGCGCGGTTCGGCCGCGTCATCCTGCCGAACCCCGGAGGTGATCGGATCGGCCGCCGGCCGGTGGACTTTCACGTCGCCGCCATGGAGCGGATGGGCGCGTCGATCGTCTACCGCAACGGCTACTACTTCGCCGCGGCGCCGTCCGGCGGGCTGCGTGGCGCGCACGTCGAGTTTCCGATGGTGACCGTCATGGGCACGGAGAACGTCATCCTCGCGGCAACGATGGCCCACGGCACGACGGTGATCGACAACGCGGCGCTCGAGCCGGAGGTCGATGACCTGATCGCCATGCTCACCACCATGGGTGCGCGGATCGCGCGCACCGCCGAGCGCCGGATCGAGATCGAGGGGGTGGATCGCCTGGGCGGCACCGAGCATCGGGTCCTCGGCGACCGGCTGGAGGCCGAGACCTTTGCCATCGCCGCCGCGATCACGCGTGGCGAGGTCGCGCTGAACGGGATCAACCCCGAGCACATGGGCGCCTTCCTGGGAGTCTGCGATCGCATCGGCGTCCCCTACGAAGCCGATGCCGCCGCCGCCTGCCTCCGCGTCCGCTGCTGCGACGGCCCGGAGCTCCGAGCGGTGGATATCCGGACCGATCCCTACCCCGGCTTCGCGACCGATTTCCAGGCGCCGCTGTCCGTGCTCCTGACGCAGGCCTCGGGCGTCTCGACCATCCACGAGACGATCTTCGAGGACCGGCTCGACCATCTCCGTGAGCTCCAGCGGATGGGTGCCGCCGTCGAGATCCTCGACGAGCGTCGCGCTCGCATCACCGGCCCCACGCCACTCCATGGCGCGGAGGTGAGCATCGCCGACCTTCGTGCCGGTGCAACGCTCATCCTCGCCGCGCTGGCCGCGACCGGGACGTCGGTCATCTCGGGGATCGAGCACGTGGACCGCGGCTACGAGCAGATCGAGGCGAAGCTCGTCGCGCTCGGGGCGCAGATCAACCGCATCGAGGCCTGAACGTCGCCTGTCCGCGTCGCGACTCGAAACGCTGCGCGCCTGCGGCTCATTGTTCAAGTCAAGGGTGCGCGACTGGAAAATTGTGCACCCGGGCGCGCATTACCCGGCCGATGGGCCCTGGCGCGGCGCCGGTCACGCTCAGATGAGCTCCCGGATCGGCTGATCGACCGGATAACGTGCCGATATCGGCACATTTTCACGTCGGAGCGGCCTGACAGCGCGGGCACCAGTACGTCAGCCTGGCCAGCTCTCCCTGGCGGGCGCTCCTGATGAGGGTTCCGCATCGGCGACACGGTCGGCCCGAACGACCGTAGACCCACAGTCCTTCGCCTCGCGCCGTGCTCCCGGTGGTGACGCGCGCTCCACCGCGCGTGTTCGCCTGAAGCAGCCGCCGAGCAGTCCGCAGTGCGCCGCGCAGTTGGTGGTCGTCGAACGCGGCCACCGGAGCCCATGGGTTCATTCGTTCGAGAAATGCGACCTCGGATTTGTAAACGTTGCCGATCCCGGCCACCGCCCGTTGATCCAGCAGCGCATTCCCGAGCTCGTCGCCGTCGCGCTCTCGCAGGCGGCGCAGGGCTTCATCGGCGTCGAACGAGCGCGACAGCAGGTCCGGCCCGAGCTCGCGGAGCGGTCGGGATCGGCGCTGGTCGGCCTCGGTCAGGAGCTCGACGGTCGGCGCATTGAACAGGACCGCCACCGATTCCGCAGTCTCCAGGATGGCGGTCGCCTGGCGCATCGGCAGCCGCCATGGTTCGCCTGGCCGATACCGATGCCACGACCCCTTCATGCGCAAATGGGTCCGCAGGGTGAGCCCGTTGTCGAAGTCGATAAGCAGGTGCTTCCCGCGCGCTTCGACACTGGTGACGGTCGACGCAACGACGCGCGAGAGATCCGGCACGCGCCTGAGCCCTGGTCCCGGTTGCGCGCGCGCCAAGGTGACGCGGCGCCCAACGAGGGCAGCGCGCAGCACATGGGCGGTTCGGAAGATGGTGTCGCCCTCGGGCATCGGCTCATTCTGGCGGCGATGCTGATAAGCCGCGCGTAAGCGGCCAGTAAGCGGCGCCGTGGACGATATATGGCGTGAACGTAGAGCGGCTCGGCCGGATCGCCCGGGTGCTTCGCGTCAGGGAACGGCTGACGCAGGAGTCGCTCGCGGAGCGTGCCGGGGTGACCCGGCGGGCCATCTCCGCGCTCGAGCGTGGCCATGCTCTGACGCTGCGCCTCGGCGTGCTCGACGCGGTCTTCCGGGCGCTGGGAGCCCGCCTCGATGTGCGGCCGTTCTGGAACGGGCCGGAGCTCGATCGGCTGCTCGACGCTGCTCACGCGGCCCTCGGCGCATCGGTCAAGCAACGCCTCGAGCGGTGGGGCTGGGTCGTCCGCGTCGAGGTGAGCTACAGCCGATACGGCGAGCGCGGTCGAATAGACCTCCTCGCCTGGCATCCTGCAACCGGCATTCTCGTCGTGATCGAGATCAAGACCGATCTCGTGGATGTCCAGGATCTGCTCGGCTCGGTCGACTCGAAGGCACGCCTTGCCCGATTCGCCGTGGAGCAGTTCGGTTGGGACGTGCGCGCCGTCGTGCCGGCGATCGTGTTCCTCGACGACCGCACGATCCGGAACCGCGTCGCGCGTGTCGATGCGCTATTCGACCGTTTCTCCCTTCGCGGCCGCGCGGCGACGTTGTGGATGCGCACGCCAGGGACCCTGCCCAGCGGCTTGCTCTGGTACACCGCCGGACCTCCCGCAGTTCCGTCCCGGTCCTCGGCTCCGAGGGTGCGGCGACCGCGCGCGGCGTGACCTCATCCCGGCGTCTCCGGGGACCTCGTCCCTTCCGCGACTTGAAGTTTGCGTCGTCAGCAGCACGTTATCCGGCCGCTGCACCGGCTCACTGCGTCGGCTGAGCGTGAACGTACCCAGATTCCGGCCGATCGGCCGGATAACGTGCCAGCAGCAGCGCAATTTTCCATTCGCGATAGCTCGACCGGAAAATCCGCACCCTCAGCGCGCAGTACGCCCAACCCCCCGCCCTAACGGGCGGCGCTCCAGGCAGGACGATCGTCGTGCCGCGCTCGCGAACCCGCTCGGTATACTCGCGCCACCCCCACCCACCCGCACCGGACCGATAGCGTACGCATGATGCACGCATGAAGATCGGCATCGACCTCGGCACCGCCAACATCCTGGTCTACGTCAAGGGCAAGGGCGTCGTCCTGAACGAGCCGAGCGTCGTGGCGATCAGCGAGGACGACAACCGCCTCGTCGCGGTGGGCGAAGAGGCGCGCGAGATGATCGGACGCACCCCCGGCAACGTCCGAGCCATCCGACCGATGCGCGACGGCGTCATCGCCGACTACCTCATCACCGAGGCGATGCTGCGCTACGTCATCAACAAGGTGGCCCGCGTCCGCATCTTCAAGCCGGAGGTGATGATCTCGGTGCCCTCCGGGGTCACGAGTGTCGAGAAGCGAGCCGTCAGGGACGCCGCGCTGAAAGCCGGCGCGAAGGACGCGTTCCTCATCGAGGAGCCACTCGCGGCCGCCATCGGCGCGAACGTGCCCATCTCCGGACCATCCGGCAACCTGATCATCGACATCGGCGGCGGCACCAGCGAGATCGCCGTGATCGCCCTCGGCGGGATCGTGGTGAGCGACTCCCTGCGAGTCGGCGGCAACCGCTTCGACGAGAGCATCGCCAACTACATCCGCCGCAAGTACAACCTCATGATCGGCGACCGCACCGCCGAGGACGTGAAGATCCAGATCGGCTCTGCGTTGCCGCTCGAGGAGCCGCTGAGGATGGAGGTCAAGGGCCGCGACATGATCGCCGGTCTGCCTCGCACCATCCCCATCACGAGCACCGAGATCACCGAGGCCATCGAGCAGCCGCTCCAGGGCATCATCACCGCCGTCCGCAACGTCCTCGAGCAGACGCCCCCCGAGCTGAGCTCCGACATCATCGACAAGGGCATGGTCATGACCGGCGGCGGCGCTCTGCTCCGAAACCTCGACAAGCTGCTGACCCAGGTCACCGGCATCCCCTGCCACGTGGCGGAGAACGCGCTCAACAGCGTTGCGGTCGGCACGGGAATGGCACTGGAGCACTTCGGCACGTTCCGCAAGAGCCTGGTCGCGCACTGATGACGATCGCAACTTCGGCGACCGAGCTGCGCTCGATGCTGGCCGAGGAGCGCGAGACCACCGGCAAGCCACCGACCGCCAAGGCGTTCGCCGACTTCCACATCCACACCCGCTTCAGCCGCGACTCGATCCTGACCGAGGAGAAGTTCATCGAGAAGGCCATCGAGCGCGGCCTTACCCACGTGGCGGTCACGAACCATAACAACGTCGAGGGCGCCATCGCCGTGCGCGACAAGGTTGCCCAGCTCGGCCTGACCGACAAGCTGACCGTCATCCTCGGCGAGGAGGTGTCCACCGCCGATGGAGAGGTGGTCGGCATCTTCCTGGAGCGCACCATCCCGCGCGGCCTGTCCGCCAACGAGACGGCCGATGAGATCCATCGGCAGGGTGGCCTGGTCAGCATTCCGCACCCGTTCGATCCGTTCCGCGGTTCTCATATCAAGGAGGGGCCGCTGCGCAACCTGGCCGAGGTCGGAAAGATCGACGTGGTCGAGGTCTTCAACTGCCGTGTGACGCTCCAGCGCCACAACCAGGAGGCCGCCGACTTCGCCGCGAACTACGGCATCCCGGGGATCGCCGCCAGCGACTCGCACTCGAGCTTCGAGGTGGCGATGGCCTTCAATGCTCTTCCCGCCTTCGACACCGCCGATGAGCTGAAGGCCGGCCTCCCCGAGAACGAATGGCACGCCAGCCGATCGACCGTCTTCATCCACCTCACCACCCGGTGGGCGGTCTGGAAGAACACGTTCGACGCGTGGCGCGGCAAGCGCACCGCGGCCGGCCCCATCCTCGGCCCGCAGCCGGTGGAGCAGGTTCGTCGAGAGCCGGTCCAGCGCCCGGCGCCGTCGGAGCTGCCGCCCACCGAGAAGGCCGACGAGTGACGGAGCCGCTCTCGGACGCCGCGCGGATCGAGCAGGAGGTATCGCTGCGGCGCCGGGTGCTCAACGTGCGGACCATCGGCTCGCTGATCTTCGGCGTCGTCCTGCTCTACCTCGTCTCGCGCGTGCTCTTCGGGCCGAGCTTCGACTGGGGCGAGGTCGGGCGGCTCATCGGCCAGGCCAATCCGGGCTTCCTGGCGCTCGCGTTCATCGCCTACTACGCGACCTTCCCGGTGCGCGCATACCGATGGCGCTACGTCCTCGAGCGCAGCGGCATGCGCGTCCGATTCCGCGACGCGACCGAGATCCTGTTCCTGTCGTGGTTCGTCAACTGCCTGGTGCCGGCGAAGCTCGGCGACCTCTACCGCGCCTATCTGCTGCGCGGCAACTACGGCGCCTCGATCTCCCGGACGGTGGGGACCGTGTTCATCGAGCGCGTGGCCGACATCATCATCATCGCCGCCCTTGCGCTGACCGCCGGCTTCTGGTCGTTCCGCGGGCGGCATCGCCCGGACATCGACACCTTGTTCATCATCGGCTTCGTGGTGGCCATCGCCTTCATCGTGATGATCATCGCGCTGCGTGCGTGGGGCGGGCACGTCAGCCGATTCCTGCCCGCCCGCGTTGCCGAGCTCTGGGACCGATTCCACGAGGGCAGCACCGGCGCCCTCACCGGACGCTCCATCCCGGTCATCCTCGTGCTCACCACCTTCATCTGGCTGCTCGAGGGCGCGCGCCTCTACTTCGTCATCCGTGCCCTGGCCCTGCCCGAGGTCGGGTTGGGGATCTCGTCATCCGTGTTCGTTGCCCTGGCCGCCGCGCTGCTGACCGCCATCCCGCTCACGCCGGCCGGCTTCGGGTTCGTCGAAGC
>JAICRD010000055.1 GCA_025937535.1 Chloroflexota bacterium
AGAGGAAGCGGCCCCGTCTGAACCAGCTCCCCGAAGGCTGAACCGACTGTGCCCCAGCCGATGAGCCCAATCCGAAGCCTGTCGCCATCCACCATGGCGGCGAAGTCTATCGGCTCGGGGCAGCACCGTCCGCGGGGAAGGCAGCCTCTCGCTCCGGGCAGCACCGTCTGCGGAGTGTTCAAGAGTCTTGAACACTGGCACGGTACCGCCTGCGGCTTACCGGACGCTTACCGCACGCTTACCGGGCGCTTACCAGGCGACGTACCAGCCGCGTACCGGACGACCTCGAGAAGGCGCACTAGACTGGACGCAATGGGCGCCACCGAGACCGTCGACCTCTTCCTCGAGCTGATCAACGACGACCGCCGCGACAAGGCGGTCGAGCTGTTCAGCGAGAACGCCATCATGGGCATCAGCGTGCCCGGCTCGGATGAGCGCACGAACCTGCGCGGGCGCGACAAGGTCGGTGGCTGGTTCATCCGCGCCGGCGACGGCTTCCGCATGTTCACCAACGACAGTCGCAACATGGGCGCCAGCTACATCGCCGATGTGACGGTCATGCGTCCAGGGGTGGCGCCGATGAACGTCGAAGCGAACTTCCGCGTGGAGAACGGCGAGATCGTCGCCCTCTTCCTCCAGCCGAACTAGGTTCCGGGCGACCTAGTCGCCGTTGTCCTTCTTGCCCCTTCCCTTGCCCTTGTCGCCTTTGTCGTTGCCGCCTCCGTCGCCATTCCCGGGGCCGGCAGTCGTGCACTCGGCCACACGCTCGGCGGTGTAATCGGCGGCCGCTTCTTCGTCCATGACTGCCATGTCGGCCTGGGCCTGAGCCGCCGACTCCGCACCGCAGGCCTCCTCGATCTGGCCAACCAGACCCGCCATCCAGGCAGGCGATGGCGTCGCCGAGGCCGATGGCGGTGCCGGCGCTGCATCGGCGCCTGGCGAGATGCCCGGGAGGACCGCCGCCGCGGCGACGGCGACCACGGCCACCACCGCCAGCGCCGCGATCGGCCAGGCCAGCGAGCGACGCCGACGAGCCGGCGCCGGAGGAGGCGCCGACGCGGCAGCGGCGGCAGCGGCAGGCGCGGCAACGCGAGGCAGGGGTTGAGTAATGGCCGCCGTGTCGACCGTGGCAGGCGCCCGCGGCGCCATGGCGAGGGCGGCAGCCGGGTCGCCGGCGAGCCAGTCTCGCAGCGCCACCGCGAGCGCGCCGGCGTGGAGCGGCCGAGAGGTCGGGTCGTAGGACAGACACGCGCCGATCACGGACGCCAGCGCGGGATCGATCCCGTCCATGGCTGGCGGGCCGGCACGCTGTGCATCGGCCAGCGCGACGGGCGAGGTTGCCGGATACGGCGCGTGGCCGGTGAGGGCCTCGTGCAGGACGACGCCGAGGCCGTAGAGATCGGTGCGCGGCGTGATCGGTCCACCCGTCAGCTGCTCCGGCGCCATCGCCCGAAGCGTGCCCATGACCGTGCCGGCGAGCGTGAGGCGTTCCGCCGAGGGAGCGAGGCTGTGCGCGATCCCGAAGTCCACCAGCCGCGTCCGGCCGTCCGCCGCCAGCAGCACGTTCCCCGGCTTGACGTCGCGATGGATGACCCCGCGCTGATGCGCGTGGTAGAGCGCCTCGGCAACGTCGGCGGTGAGAGCCGCGGCGGCACGCTCCTCGAGCGGACCATCGCGCTCGATTCGCGCCGCGAGTGACTCTCCCTCCACCAGCTCCATGACCAGCGCCGGCGACTCGCCGGTCGCGTCCACGTCGTAGACGCCGACGATCACGGGATGCGACAAGGCCGCGGCCGCTCGAGCTTCGGCGACCAGGCGGCGGCGAGAGGCCTCGTCCGGAAGCAGATGTGGGTGCAGTCGCTTGACCGCCACCGGCCGATCCAGCTGCTCGTCCTTGGCGCGCCACACCTCGGCGCTACCGCCCGCGGCGATGCGCTCGATGAGCCGGTACCGGTCCAGGATGAGTGGTTCGTCCATGCTCGCCCGCTCGGCGGGCAGCCGGGAAGGCATGCAGGTTTCAGGCCGGACGGCTAGGGGAACCGGACGCCTAGGGGAACAGGTCGCGCTCCCGCTCCATCACGAGGGCAGATGCCCCCGCCTCCGACGGGCGCCACCCATATCCGCGGACCAGCACCACCGGCCGGCCGTCGGTCTTACCGCCGGCCAGATCGGCCGCCGATGCCAGCTGATCGGCAGCCGCGATGACGGTGGCCTGCATCTCACGGCCGGCCGCGTCGGGCGTGCCGCGCAGGTCGAGCAGCGGCTCGATGCCGGCAGACCCGATCGCCACGTTGACGATCCCGTTGCGCCACGGCCGGCCGAAGGAGTCGCTGATGATGACGGCGGGTCGCACGCCACGCGTCGAGGCCAGCGCGTCGCGAATGGCGCGCGCCGAGGCGTCCGGATCGAGGGGCAGCAGCGAGGCGACGTCTCCCCCGCCGACGTTCGAGACGTCGACGCCCGCGTTGGCGCAGACCAGCCCGTGTCGCGTGCGGCTGATGATCAGGCCCCCCGGCCCCATGCGGACGATCGAGGATGACTCGCGCAGGACGAGCTCCACCTGGCGGGGATCTTTGCCCCAGCGTCCGGCCCATTCAACGGCGAAGGCGGACGGCTCCACCGATGCGAGCGGGACCAGCCGGCCCTCCGCCTTGGACACGATTTTCTGGGTGATCACCAGCACGTCGGCATCGGTCAGGTCGACGCCCGTTGCCGTGGCGGCGTCGACGATCACCGCCGCCAGATCGTCGCCTGGCTGGATCTCGCCGATGCCGTCGAGCGCGACGAGCTCCAGCCGTGCGCTCACGCCGCGTCCCCGAGCTCCAGCCAGCGTGCCAGGTCCTGCGGGGTATCGAGGTCGAACGCCAAACCCGCCCGGTTGACCGCCACCAGCGGCACGCCCGCACGCTCGACCTCCTCGAGATGCTTCGCGAAGCTGCCCTTGCCGAACCGGAAGCCGATGACGCCCGGCGGGCGGAGCACGAGACCGTTCGTGCCAGTGCCCGCTCGATCGGGCGCGATCGCGACGCCGGGAGCGCCATCGGCCGGAAGGGAGCGCAGGAGGGTGGCGACGTCATCGGCCTGGAGGTTGGGCAGGTCGCCGTGCAGGACCGCCAGCTCGTCGATGGCATCGGTCAAAGCGTCGAAGCGCGCCTCCTCGAGCCCTTCGTTCAGGCCCATGCCGCGCTGCACCGTGAGGCGTGCGCCCGATGGCTCGACGATCTCGAGCAGTGCGCGCGACGGCGAGATGACGACCACGTCATCGGTCACCTCCCGCGCGACCTTGAGCACCCGCTGCAGCAGCTGGCTGGCGAGGAACATGCGCTCGTCGGGGCTCAGCGAGGTCGCCAATCGCGTCTTCGCCGCCTCGAGGCCTCGATGCGGCACGATGATCCGGAGGGACACCCCCGCAGGATATCGCGAACCCGGCTTCGGCCGAATATGCCGCTTCCTAACCGATGCCGATCAGCTCGCCGGCAAGCCTCGCCCGGTCGGCATCGGTGCGCATGATCGCGTCGAGCAGAATCGGCTCGACGCCCATCGCGCCGATGCGCGGAGCGAGCTCCGCGTCGGTCATGTCGACGACCCAATGGCTCAGCAGATCCCCGTAGATCCGGGCGACGCCCGCGGCGCTGACCTCGTGGCCGAGGCTGTCGAGCATTCGCGCCGCCGGCCCCTTGAGCGCCTGCCCGCCGATGATCGGGCTCACGCCCACCCGGCGCGGCACGCCGAGGATCGCCTCCCGCATCCCTGGCAAGGCGAGCATCGGGCCGATGCTGACGACCGGGTTGGATGGACCGATGACGAGCAGGTCCGCTTGCCTGATCGCGGCGATCACTGACGGGGTCGGGCGCGCGTCGTCGATGCCGTCGATCCTCACGCCGCGCACCTCCGGCTCCTGCCGATGCCGCACGAAGTACTCCTGGAACTCGAGCGGGCCGTCATCGGTGAGGATGACGGTGCGGCATCGGTCATCCGTGGCGGGCAGGATGCGGCTGCGGAGCCCGAGGGCGGCAGCCATGGACGCCGTCGCATCGGTCAGCGATGTGCCTTCGGAGAGCAGTCGCGTGCGCGTCGCGTGGGTGGCCAGATCGGCGTCGCCCAACGTGAACCAGATCGGCTCGCCATATCTGGCGAACATGGCGTGGGCGGTGTACGTGTCGTTCGCGACGCCCCAGCCGCGCTGGCTGTCGATCAGCCCGGCCAGCGTGTACAGGACGGCGTCGATGTCCGGGCTGACGTGGAGGCCGTGGAGCTCGAGATCGTCCGCGACGTTCACGATCACGCTCAGCTCGACGTCGTCGAGCATCGAGAAGCCGTGCGCCAGCTTCGTGCCGCCCGTACCGCCGGCCATGAGCGCGACCTTCATGCGCGCAGCGTAACCGCCCCTCGATCTGTCGAGCGCACTCAACGGGAAGGATGGCCCAGGCGCGGTTTCCACGATTTATCGAGGCCTCGGGAGCGTGAGCTGCGCGCAGCGGCGCAACTCGTGCACGCCAGCGCTCGACATATCGCGTTTACGCAGCGCGGGACTGCCCTCGGGTGAAAGGCGCTCGTTATATCGAGAGCGCTACGAGGCTGCGACCGAAGCCTCCACTTCGAGCGCGGGCTTCACCTCCGTCACCAGGCGCTCCATCGATTCGGCGTCGTACGGGGACGGGAAGCCGACGATCATGTGCCGGAAGCCGATCCCCGCAAAGGGCCGCAGCTTCTCGGCGACCTGCTCGGGCGTGCCGACCAGCTGGTCCTTCCAGAGCCGCGCCTTGCCGTTGCGCTCGAACATCGCCTCGAAGACACGCTGCGCCTCGGCGGGATCGTCGCGAATGATGCAGGTGCCCACGCCGACCGTGCGCTCGATCTCCGACTCGTCGCGGCCGACCTCCTCGCAGTGCCGGCGCAGGATCTCGTCCTTGCGCTTCACGTTGTCGAAGCCACCGCCGAGGTTGCAGGCATCGGCGTAGCGCGCGACGATCCGAAGGGTCCTCTTCTCCCCTCCCCCGCCGATGAGCAGCGGCACCGGGTGCAGCGGCGCCGGCAGGTTGAGCGCCTCGTCAGCCGAGTAGTAGCGCGAGCCGGACGGCCGCTCGCCGTGCAGCATGCCGCGCATGATCTGCGCCGCTTCCTCGAGCCAGCGCAGCCGCTCGCCGGGCGAGGCGCCGAACTCGATCCCGAGCCCGCGGTGCTCGGTCTCGAACCAGGCGCCGCCGATGCCGAGCACCGCCCGGCCGCCACTGATGTGGTCGAGGGTGGTGGCCTGCTTGGCCACCAGCGCCGGGTTGCGGAAGGTGTTGGCGCCGACCATGAGGCCCACCGTCGCGCTCGACGTCGCCTCGGCCCAGGCAGCCAGCGTCAGCCATCCCTCGAAGATCGGCCCCTCGTGGTCGCCGACGATCGGATACAGGTGATCCCAGGTCCAGAGGCTGTCGACTCCGAGCTGATCGGCGCGGATGCCGGCCTCGCGCAGCGACGGCCAATCCGTGTACTGGTTCCAGCACAGCGCTCCGAGCTTGACGATGTCACTGGTCATGGCGGATGACCTTTTCGATGCGGATGCGGATGATCACGCGCTCCTGGCCGGCGTAGCGCTCCGGATCGCCACCGTAGCGGCGGGCGAGGTCCTGGATGTTCTGGAGCGCGGGCTCGAACGTGGCGTCGAGCTCGGCGGTGCCGCGCATCGCAACCCACTTCAGTCCGGCTTCGAACAGGACGCTGACGCGCGGGTCGTCGGTGAGCTGGCGGTACTTCAGCCGCCGCACCATCGTGTTCATGAGAATGACGTCCGGATCGTCCGGGTCGAGGTCGAACCACATCACCGATTGGCTCGGAGGCCCATCGGCAGAGTTCACGGCCAGCACGGGATAGCGCAGCTCGCTCATGAGCCAGGCGCGCAGGTCGTCGCTCAGGACTGACGCAACGGTCAGGTCGGGATCGCTCATTGGTCTCCTTCCGCTCTGTTTTTCAGTCTAGCCCTACACTCGGATCCGATGACGAACGCCGAGCTGCTCTCCGTCGGTGCCGAGCTGTTGCTGGGCGAGACCGTCGACACGAACGCCGCATTCCTGGGTGCCGAGCTGGCGACGATCGGCCTTCCCCTACGGCATGCACGGATGCTGCCGGACGACCGCTCGATCATCCGGGATGCGTTCATCGAGGCCCGCGAGCGATCCACGGTCGTGCTGGCAACCGGCGGACTCGGGCCGACCCACGACGACCTCACCCGCGAGGCAATCGCCGATGCGCTGGCCGAGCCGCTGCACGAGGACCCGGCCCTGCTCGCGGAGCTCGAGGAGCGATTCCGCGCCTTCGGCCGCATGCCGTCCTCGAACCGGCGGCAGGCGACGCTGATCCCGTCGGCCCAGGCGCTCCCCAATCCGATCGGCTCGGCGCCGGGCTGGTGGGTCGAGTCGGACGGCGTCGTCATCGCCGCCATGCCGGGCGTTCCATCGGAGATGCGACGGATGTGGGCCGAGCAGGTGCGTCCGCGGCTCGAGGCCCTGTTCGCGCGACCGCCGCTGGCGACCCGCACCGTCAAGGCGTTCGGCATCGGCGAATCGGCCATGGCCGAGCGGCTGGGCGCGATCATCGCCGAGCCACCCGACGGCGTGGACGTCGGGATCTACGCTCGCGACGACGGCGTGCACGTGCGCTTCTCGACGCTCGGCGACGCATCGGTGCTGGACCCGCTCGCCAATCGAGCGCTGGCCGCCCTGGGTGAGGACGCCTACGGCACCGACGAGACCGATCTGCCGGGCGCCGCGCTGGCCCGGCTCGCCGAGCTCGGGGTGGCCGAGCTGAGCAGCTGGGAGTCGGATACCGACGGCGCCCTGCTCGCGGTCCTTGCCGCCACGCCCCTCCGCGACGGCATCACGCGCTACCTCGGCGGCGTGCTGGACCTGGGCACACCATCCGGGCCGCCAATTGGCGATGCCGTCCTCCAGGTCTCGCTGCTGCCGCAGGATGCCCACGGCCGCTCCCGCGTGCGGGTCGCGATGAGTGGCGCCGTCTCCATACCGCCGACGGAGCTGCGCATCCACGGCTCCGGCCCGCAACGGTTGCGCCGCGCGGCCTTCGCGGCACTTGACGCGGTGCGGCGAGTCAGCTCCAGCGGCCGATGAGCCGAACCGCGGACGGGCGCAGCTCGAAGGTCCACAGGTCCGACCAGCCGACGACGTCGCCGTCGGCCTGGACCGGGATCGGGATGCCGTCGAGCGATCGCAGCTCGACGCGCTGCGCGTCGACGCGCTCGGCGTGCGGCCGGACGCCGGCTGCCCAGCGGCCGGCCTCGATCAACAGCCGGGGCGCCGGACCGGGGTAGACGCGCAGCGACAGCCGGCCGGCATCGACTCGCGCCCCCGGGTTGACCTTCAGGCCGCGGCCGTAGAACGGCGTGGTGCCAACCACCACCAGCTCGATCGGGCCGCGATGCACGGTCCAGTCGTCGGCCTTGATCCGCACCCTCGGGCGCTGCCACAGGTCGGGGACCGATCGGGCGATGGCGCTGGCCCAGCCGCGCAGGCGGCGCGCGCCCGCATCGGCGTAGCGCTCTGCGACCAGGGCGTCCCAGCCCGCGCCGGCGAACAGTGCCAGGTGTCCGTCGACCGCGACCAGGTCGATCGGCCGGGCCTCACCGCGGCGGATCACCCCGACGAGGTCGTCGGGGTCGCGAGGGAGGTTGAGCAGGTGCGCGGTCGCGTTGCCGAAGCCCGCCGGGATGTAGCCGAGCACGAGCTCTGGCCGCCGAACGGCGACGTTGTACGCCACGCTCAGTGACCCATCGCCCCCGGCGATGATGGCCGTCCCGTAGCCCTCGATGTGCGACTCGAGCCAGTGCCTCAGCTCGAGCGCATCGCGCGTCGCGATGACGTGAAGGTCCGCGCCCAGCGCATCGGTCGCGAGCTCGACCGTGCGCCGGACGCGATCGCTTCGCGCGCTGCCTGCTCCCTCGTTCAGGAAGACGGCGGCGCGGCCGCGGGTTACGGCAGCGCCTCCAGGATCTCGGCCACCTCGGCCTCGGAGCCCGTCAGGAAGTAGAGCGTGTCGTCCTTCGTGTACAGGTAGACCGATGCGCCGGTCTCGCCGCTCGGATCCACGGCGGTCCAGACGTCCTTGCCGCCGATGTTCGCCTGCTCCAGGCCGGTGATGTCGCCGGCATCCTCGCTGGCGGCGATGAACTCGCGCTCGAGGTCATCCTCCGACGCGCCGAGGATGCGGAAGGCACCGACGCTCAGGATCGAGTCTCCCGACGCGGCCCCACCGAAGGCGACCGACACGTCCGACAGCTCGGCGTCGACCGAATCGAGGAATTCCTCGAAGGCCGGATCGGAGCCGCCGACGGACATGAACGTGTCGCCGCGCATGCTCTGCACCTGCAGCGGCTGCCCGCCGACGGTGTCCGGGAAGCGGGCGGCGAGCTCGGGATCCCCGTTCAGGTCGAAGGACGGGAATGCCCCGATGCTGGCGTCGGCGCTCGCGCTGGCCTCGGGCGCCTCGGACGACGGCTCGGGCGTCGGCTCCTCGGTGACCGCTGGCGTCGGTTGGACTGATGGGCTGGCCTGCTCGCTCGCGCAGGCCGACACGACGAGTGCCAGCAGTGCGACGAGGAGAATGGAAATGCGCTTCACGGGGTGTGCCTCGTAGTGGTAGTGGTGCAGCCCGAGCAGTCTAGCGGGAGGCCGATGAGAAGGCGATGGGCGCGCAGGCTTGCCTAGGGAAGTGCTTCGAGAATCTCCTCGACCTTCGCTTCGTCACCGCTCTGGACCGAGTACATGGTGTCATCGGCGAAGTAGTAAACGAGGCCGAGCGCCCGGTGGGCGTCCTTGCCACCGATCGTCACCTCCTCGATGCCGGCATCCAGGCCGAGCTCCGTCAAGCCATCCTCCATCAGGCGAAAGAAGGTGTCACGGATCTCATCCTCGCTCGCTCCGGCGAAGCGGTATGCGCCGATCGAGAACGTGCCGCCGGCCGTCCCGATGGCCGGCGGGACGGCGGCAATCGTCAGGTCGTCCAGGCTCACGCCGAGCGCGTCCAGCATCTCGTCCGACGTCTCGATCCCTCCGAGCTCATCGAGCTCGGTCACGCAGAAGGTGGCCACCTCGAGAGGCTGTCCGGCGACGGACTCCGGAAAGGTATCGGCGAGGCCGGGATCGGCGTTCGGATTGGGCGTGCCTGAGGGCAGCGGTGCCGCCGGACAGCTGGGCGACGCCGATCCACCGCATCCAGCCACTGCGACGAGGAGCGCCAGGGCGGACAGCGCCCGCATCGGTCAGGTGCGGTTGAGGAGCTCGCCGGCCGGGGCGCGCTTGAGGAACCGCCCGTCGCCGGCCGCGCCCAGCCACTCGCCGCTATCGACGATGACCTTGCCGCGCGACAGCACGATCTCGGCGTTGCCGGTCACGTCCCAGCCCTCGTAGCAGGAGTAATCGACGTCCATGTGGTGGGTCTTGGCGCTGATGGTGTGCTTCTTGTCCGGGTCGTAGATCACCACGTCGGCATCGGCTCCAACGCCGATGACGCCCTTGCGCCCGGCCAGGCCGAACATGCGCGCCGGCGCGGTGCTGATGACCTCGACCCAGCGGTTGGGAGTCATGTGCCCGCCGACGACGCCGCCCGAGTGCAGCAGGTTGACCCGATCCTCCACGCCCGGCAGGCCGTTGGGCACCTTGCGGAAGTCGCCCTGGCCGAGGTCTTTCTGGCCATGGAAGTCGAACGGGCAATGGTCGGTCGAGACGACCTGGAGGTCATCGGTCGCCAGGCCCTTCCAGAGCTCCCCCGCATGCTCGGCGGGACGGAGCGGCGGCGAGCAGACGAACTTGGCGCCCTCGAATCCGTTGCCGAGGTCGTCGAGGGTCAGGAACAGGTACTGCGGGCACGTCTCCGCGTACGCCGGGAGACCCTCGTTGCGGGCCCGGCGGACCGCGTCGAGCGCGTCGTGGGCCGACAGGTGGACGATGTAGACCGGCACCTCGGCGACCTGCGCCAGGCGGATGACGCGGTTGGTGGCCTCGCCCTCGAACACCGGCGAGCGGCTGGTGCCGTGGAAGTACGGATCGGTGTTGCCGGCGGCGACGTTCTGCTCGGCCACCACGTCGATGGCCATGCCGTTCTCGGCGTGCATCAGGATCAGGCCGCCGTTCTTGGCCGTCTGCTGCATGGCGCGGAAGATGGCGCCATCATCGGAGTAGAAGACGCCGGGGTAGGCGGTGAAGAGCTTGAAGTCGGTGATGCCTTCGTCGACGAGGGCGTCCATCTCCTTGAGCGACTCGTCAGTGACGTCGCTCATGATCATGTGGAAGCCGTAGTCGATACAGGCGTTGCCCTCGGCCTTCGCCATCCAGGCGTCGAGGCCCTCCCGCAGGCTCTTGCCCTTCGATTGAACCGCGAAGTCGATGATCGTGGTGGTGCCGCCGAATGCCGCCGCGCGCGTGCCGGTCTCGAACGTGTCCTTGGCGAAGGTGCCGCCGAATGGCAGCTCCATGTGGGTGTGGACGTCGATCGCCCCCGGAATCACCCACTTGCCCGATGCGTCAATCGTGCGCTCGGCCTCGACCTCCAGCGACTCGCCGATGAGCGCGATGCGCTCGCCGTCGACCAGCACATCCGCCGCGGTCGTGGCATCGGCGTTGACGATCGTTCCACCCTTGATCAGCGTCCGCATCGGTTCCTCCGTCATTTCGTCAGCAGGCCGGATCGTACTGCGCCGCTGCCGTCGCGTGCCGCGTCGCGGCTATCCCGCTGCTGGGAACATCGGCCACTTCCTGGCCGAATTGGCTCGCTGCTGGGACAA
>JAICRD010000130.1 GCA_025937535.1 Chloroflexota bacterium
CGCCGTAGTTGCCCACCGCCGAGATCACGGTCACGACCCAGTCGGGCTCGAGGCCAAGGCCCTCGCCCAGCTCCGGGTTGGCGGCGCCGAGCAGACGCTGGACCACCGGGTTCTCGCTGCTCCCGGCCAAGTCCTCGGCGTTGTCCTGGGTGATGCCCTGCTCCTCCGCCTCGAAGGTGGCGAAGACGACCCACTTCACGATGTTGAACCAGGCGTCGTCGCCGAGCGGAACGACCGGCCCGAGCGGCTCCTTCGACATAACCTCGTCGAGGATGACGTGCTCATCGGGGGCGCTCAGCGCGGTGCGCTGGGCGAGGAGCTGCGAGCGGTCGCTCGTGACCGCATCGCACTGGCCGTCGCCGTAGGCCTGATAGGTCTGCGTGTCGTCGCCGAACGGCAGCGGCGTGAAGTCGATCCCCTCGGCCGCGAAGACATCGGCCAGGTTCAGCTCGGTCGTGGTCCCGGTCTGGACGCAGATCGTCGCCCCGTCCAGGTCCGCGAGCGCTTCGATCCCGGCGTCGGCCCGGACCATCATGCCCTGTCCGTCGTAGAAGGTGGTCGGCGCGAAGAGACCCCAGGTGGTGTCGCGGGTCACGGTCCACGTCGTGTTGCGGATGAGGACGTCGACCTCGCCGCTCTGGAGCGCCGTCGGGCGTCCATCGGCGCTGACCGGACGGAACTCGACCGCCTCGGGATCGCCGAGCACGGCGGCGGCGATGGCGCGGCAGAAGTCGACGTCGAAGCCGGCATTCTCGCCGTTCTCATCGACGAAGCCGAAGCCCGGCAGGCCGTCGTTGACGCCGCAGATCAGCTGGCCGCGATCCTGGACGAGCGCCAGGCGGCCTTCCGTGGGCGTCGGTGCCGGCGCCTCGCTCTCTTCACCGGGCGACTCGGCGGCGGCCTGCGACTCGGGAGCCTCGGACGGCTCTCCACTCGCGCTCGGCGGCGGCGTGTCGCCGCACGCGGTGACCACCAGCGCCAGGATGACGACGCCGATGATGGACAGGACGGAACGGGACATGGACGACCTCCCTCATGCCATGTGAACGGCCGCCGACCCTGGACACGGGCCGCAGCTTGGTGCCAATCGCTCCCCATCATGCCTTGTGCGGGCAAGCCCCCGACACGAACGAGCGCGTGGCACGTCCCTTTGCCCGGCTTGGCGACGAGTCGCCACCGATGCCGCCGCGATAATGACCGGCGTGGAGCAGGTCGAGATCGTGGTCGCGCACAACGAGCGCGCGACCCTCCGCGTCGGTGACATCTTCCTCAAGATCGACGCGGACCAGTCGCGCACCGATGTCGAGCTCGAGGCGATGGAACTGGCGCCGATCCCGACCCCGGCGGTGCTGTGGCGAAACCCTCCGGTGCTGGCGCTTGCCCCTCTACCGGGGAGTGCGCTCGGTCACCTCGGCGAGCCGTCGACCGCCCCATCGGCGGCGTGGCGTGCGGCCGGCGCCGCGGTCCGCACGCTGCACGATGCGCCGCTGCCGCCGTGGCCCAGCAGCCGGGTGGATCAGTCGGCCTCCGACCTCGACGACGAATGCCAACGGCTCATCAGCGCGGGCATCCTTCCGGCCGACCTGGTCACCCGCAATCGCGAGGTTGCCGACGCCGTGTTCCGGCAGTGGAGGCCGGCGTTCATCCATGGCGACCTGCAGGTCGACCACGTGTTCATCGACGGTGACGAGGTGACCGGCGTGCTCGACTGGTCGGAGGCGGGCCAGGGCGATGCCCTGTACGACCTCGCCACGCTGACGCTGGGCCACGAGGAACGGCTGGGTGACGTCGTCGCGGGCTACGGCGCCGACGTCGACCGCGAGGTGATCCGTGGGTGGTGGTCGCTGCGAAGCCTGCTGGGGGTTCGTTGGCTGATCGAGCACGGCTTCGACCCGTTCCTGCCGGGCTGCGAGGTCGACGTGCTCAGATCGCGGATGTGAAGCCGCGGATCACCAAGAAGGCAAGTGGTGGAGATGAGGGGACTCGAACCCCTGACCCCCGCGATGCGAACGCGGTGCTCTCCCAGCTGAGCTACATCCCCACGGATCGGCCGACCGGCCGGCGGCGAGTATAGCAAAGGACCGTGGGCCTTCCCGTGATAGAACATCTGTTCTATCATCGTTGGTCCAATGCAGACCGATGGCGCCGTTTCGTCGTCCCTCAGCCAGGCGCTCGAGACCCTCCGTGCACGCGGGCTCGGCCTGCGTCGGGGGAGCGAGCCGGCGACGCTGGAGCAGGCACGCCCATCGGTTTCGAGCGGGTATGTCGAGCTGGATGCCGCGCTGGCTGGTGGGCGAGGGGGGACGGGGGGGTGGCCGCGTGGCGCAGTGGCGCTGCTCGACGCTCCACTCGGGAGCGGGGCGTCCACGCTGGCGCTGACGACGCTCGCCGCAGCGCAGGTCGCCGGGGGACTCACGGCCTGGCTCGATCTCGACGGGACCTTCGATCCGTCCACCGCCGCGCGCCTTGGCGTCAGCCTCGAGTGGCTCCTGGTGGCGCGGCCGCGCGACCCCGCCGAGTCGGTCGAGCTGGCCGCGTGGCTCGGTCGATCAGGGCTCATCGACGCGCTCGTCCTCGATCTCGGCGAGCGTTCGGCGCCGGATCGTCGGGCGCTGGAACGGCTGGGCCAGCTGCTGGCGCGATCGGCTGCCACGGCGGCGCTGATTCTCGCGCCGGGCGGACGCGTCAATGCCGGCGCGGCCGCCGGCGTGCGTGTTGCGCTGCATCGGTCCGCCTGGCTGGCGGTCGGTCGCGACCTCGTCGGCCAGCGCGTGGAGGCGGTCGTCGAGCGTCATCGCTGGGCGCTGGCCGGTGGCTCGGCGCAGCTCGACCTGTGGTTCGGCGAGGGGCGGCGCATCGATCCGCTGGTGCGTGCCGCGGCCCAACCGCGGATGCTCGAGGTGGAGCGTCCTGCCCTCCGGGTGGTTCGGAGCGCGTGATGCGCCGATCTATCGGCCGAATCTCACGCGAGCTCGGATCGGTGCGCTGCTTGGTCGATCTATCGGTCCCGCGCACGCTCGGACTGCGCGCAGGAGTGTCGTTCGTGCGCGTCTGCGACCGATCTATCGGCGCAACGCCACGGGAACCGCGGTTCAGGCGCTGTTTGGCTGATCTATCGGTCACCCCTGCGCATGAAGGCGCAGGTTGCGCGGACACCAAGCACGCCACTGACCGATACATCGGCGAAACCGCACCTCGGAAGCGGCTCATGTACGAAATGGCCGATCTATCGGTCAAGGTGGCAGGATGACCCGGCTTCTCGCGCTCGTCTGGCCGGAGCTGCGTCAGCCGGACGCCGACACGCAGCCATTCGACGGGATGCTCGACGCGCTCGACGACCTCTCGCCCCGGGTGGAGGCGATCGACACCGGCGTGGCGCTGGTCGACATCACCGGCCTCGAGCCGATGTGGGGCCCTGAGCGGCGCATCGCGGCCCGTGCCGTCATGCTGGCCCGCGCCGTCACGCCACTGCGCACTCGCTGCGGGATCGGCGACAACCGCTGGCTGGCGATCCTCGCCGCACGCCTGGCTCGCTTCGAGCGGCCCGACGCGCCCGCGGCGCTCCATGCGCTCTCGCGCGAGGAGCTGCGCGACCTGCCGCTGAGCCTGCTGCCCGCCGATGCCGCCACGCGACAGCGCCTCGCGTTGTTCGGGCTGACCACCATGGGCCAGCTGGCCGGCCTGCCGCGCTCCGCCGTCGGCGCCCAGTTCGGGGCGGCGGGTGAGCGGCTCCAGGCGCTCGCGCGCGGCCATGACACGCGGCCGATCGTGCCTCGCCGCCGGCCCGAGCGCGTGGAGGCCCGCGACACGTTCGAGACGCCGCTGGACGGCATCGGTTCGGCGACGCTCACGGTGCGACGCCTCGCCGCGGAGCTGTGTGATCGGCTTCGAGCGCGCCATCTCGCCCCCGGCCGTGCGGTGCTGAGCCTCCGCTTCGAGGACGCCCCGGCGTTGCGCGTCGCGCAGCCGTTCCCACAGCCGGCGCTCGAGCCTGATTGGATCGCGCGGCTGCTCCTGTCTCGGGTCGAGGCCTCGGCGCGGGCTCGCGCCGGGATGCTGTCTCAGCGCCACGTCGAGTTGCCAGATGCCAACCAAGATGACCTTAGGCAGCGTCTCCGTCCGCTGCGGGGGGCCAGGGCCACTTCGAATCGGGGCAAATCTGAGGCTTCGGACGCTTCGGATCGGTCCGAGACGCCTCATCCCTCGCCTAAGGTCGCCACCATTGATATCTGGCAAGAACCGACGCCAGAGCCACGGGTCGCATCGGTCCACCTGGCGTTCGACCGCCTGGCGGACCCCTCAACCAGCCAGCTCCCCGCCTTCGAGGCGCGAGCCGGACGCTGGGAGGAGCTGCGCTGGTCGCTGGAGCGGATCCGGCATCGGTTCGGGGAGGGCAGGCTTTGGCGAGCGACCACGGAACGACCGCTGGCGGCACTGCCCGAGCATCGGTCACGCCTGGTCGACATCGGTCCATGACGCGCATCCATACCGACCATCCGCTGGTCCAGGTCGAGACCGATGCCGCCGGCACGCCGACCCGCCTGCGCATGGACGGCACCGATCACGGCGAGCTCGGCATCTGCAACCGATGGCGGGTCGACGATGGCTGGTGGCGCGAGCCGGTCGCGCGGGCCTGCTACAAGGTCGTCACCCGCTCGGGCCTGCTGTGCACGATCTTCCTCGACGAGATTCGCGGCACCTGGCATCTCGAGCGCATCTTCGATTGACATCGTCGCGGCGCGTGGCACCGCTCGTGCGAGGAATACGCTCATGAACGACTTCGATCGACAGCCCGGAGCCATCGACGACCCCGGTATGAAGGGTGGAATCGAGCCCGACGAGGAGCGTCTCCCGCCCGGCGACACGGCCGGCAACACCGGCGGACCCGGCGAGCCGAGTGTGGCCGAGCTGGATCTGCCCGGTCCCGACGACCCGGTCGCGTGGAGCTATGTCGAGCCGAACACCCCGGTGGCCGGCCCAAACGGCGAGGAGCTCGGTCGCGTCGAGCAGATGTTGGGCACCGAGGGCGAGGGCATCTTCCACGGCATTGCCGTCAAGCCGTCGCGCGGCGGCGACACCCGCGTCGTGCCCGCCGATGCCGTGACGCGCCTGACGTCGGCCAAGGTCGAGATCGCCTGGACCGCCGATCAGCTGGCCGCGGGCGAGGAGTACGAGCCGATCGGGGGCTGAGGAAGGCACCGGCTAGGATTGGCCGATGAACGACGGCCCGCACATCGTCGATCGCCTCTGGCCGAACCCGGCAGCCGAGATTCCGCTCGACGACGCGATGGCGTCGTTCGCCCCGACGGACTTGCCCTCAGGACGGCCGCTGGTGGCGATCAACATGGTCACCAGCGTCGATGGACGCGCGCAGCTGCGGGGAACCGCCGAGGGCCTCGGCAGCAGGACCGATCGACGGCTGATGCGCCTGTACCGCGCCGCATTCGATGCCGTTGGCAGCGGCAGTGGCACGCTGCGCGCGACGGGCATCTGGCTGCGTGTCGGCGACGACCTTGCCGCTCGGCGCGCCGCCGAAGGACGCCCTCCGAACCCGGTCGGCGTGGTCATCGCGGGTGCCGAGCGGGTCCCCACCGAGGGCAGCTGGTACGAGGGTGACGAGCCGCGGATCCTCATCGTCGGCCGGGACAACGCGCTCAGGGATGCCCCGCCGGGCACGGAGCTTCTGCGCGCCCCCGACGAGCGGCCGGAGCCGGCCTGGGTGCTCGATCAGCTCTGGTCGCGCGGCATCCGTTCCTTCCTGCTCGAGGGCGGGCCGCACATCAACGCCGCCTTCCTCGACCAGGAGCTCATCGACGAGGTGTACTGGACGATCGGCGCGCACCTCTTGGGCACCGATGCACTGCGCATGATCGCCCCGGTGCCCGGCGGCTCCCCGTATGCCGATGAGCCGCGTCACGGGCGCCTGACCAGCGTCCTCCGACACGGCGACGAGCTCTTCGTTCGCTACCGATTCGACGCCGACAGCTAGCATCCGCGGGTGGCTGCTTTCGACCTCGGACGCATCGGCGCCTGGGCGCACCTCGACTCCTTGTCAGCGGCCGATGCTCGCGCCTGGGC
>JAICRD010000208.1 GCA_025937535.1 Chloroflexota bacterium
GATGGCGGCGGAGCTGGACGAGATCAGTGGCGGACGGCTGATCCTCGGCCTGGGCTGCGGCTGGCACCAGCCCGAGTTCGACGCCTTCGGCTACCCCTTCGACCACCGCGTGTCGCGCTTCGAAGAGGCCATGAAGATCATCGCGCCGATGCTGCGCGAGGGCCGTGCGGACTTCCAGGGCCGCTTCCACTCCGCCACCGATGCGGAGCTCCTGCCGCCCACGATCCGCAAGGGTGGGCCGCCGATCCTGATCGCCGGCAAGCAGCCGCGCATGCTGGAGCTGGTTGCCCGCTACGCCGACCAGTGGAACGCCGCCTGGTACGGCCGTCCGTCCGAGGCGACCGAGCTCCGGGAGCGGCTGGACCGCCTGCACACGGCGCTCGAGACCGTCGGCCGCCGGGCGGAGACGCTGACCCTGACTGCCGGCATCTTCGTGGCCTACGAGGACGCGGAAGCCGATGCGCCCGAGCGCGCCATCCGCGGCTCGACCGTCGAGGTCGCCGATGCCCTGGCCGGCTATGCCGAGCTCGGTATCAGCCACCTCATCGCGCACGTCTTCCCGCGCACGGTGGATTCCGTGCGACGCCTCGCCGAAGCGGCCGCCCTCGCTCGGGAACGGGTGGCGTTGGCCGTCTAGCGGGCCGGCCAAGGCGGATTGGTCCGCCGGCGGGCGTATCGGCCACTTCCTGGCCGATCTGGTCCGCCCCTGGGAACGATGGCCAAGCAGGAGCCGCCATCATGGCCGTTCCTGGTTCGTAGCCGGGCAAATCAGCCACTTCCTGGCCGGTGTTCCCAGCAGCGGGCTAAGTCCGTCGACGTCAGGCAGACTCCGCCGTCATCAGGACGTGTCGGACCGGCCGGCGCGAACGACGCATGCGAGCAAGGTTGACCCCGACGACGCGCTGACCGCACGTCCCGCATACCGTCCAGCGCCCGTCGCGCTCCAGGGTGACCCGATGCTCCGGAACCAGCACCCGCCAGCGCCGACGCGGACGCCTGGTGATCGCGGCGCGATGCTCGGCGAGGGCGGTCGCCGCTCCGGGAACGCGCAGCGCGACGGCATGTCGGAGCGACGAGCGGTAGCGGGCGGATTCGAGCCGAAGAGCATCGGCATCCGGGATGCCGTAGCGGCGGTACAGGTCAAACGCGGTCGCGTAGAACGCCCGGCCGTGGTGGACCGATCGTCCGCGCCGCCGGCGCGACGGCGCCGCCAGCCAATGCGCGAGCTCGTGCAGCAGGGTGAGGCGCTGATCGAGCGGGTCGCTTCCGGCGCGCACGGCCACGGTGCCATCCGCACGTCGTGTCACGCCGGTCGAGTGCTCGCCTCGCCGGGTGCGCCACAGGAGGCCGGGCGGCGCGACGCCGGCATCGGCGCAGACCTGCGCGAGGAGGTCGGTGGCCCAGCCCGGAGCGCTCATCGGTCCTCGTGCAGCAAGCGTCCGACCTCGAGCAGCCAGGCGTCGAGGTCCGCATCGGCATAGCGGGCCTCGTCGTAGGTGAAGGCGGTCATGTCGGCTCCGTGCTCGGCGACATAGTCCGCCGGTGTCACGGTGCGAAACGGGAACGCGCGGGAGGCGAGCTCTTCGCGAGCCGGGTCGGCCGACGGACGGTCGTCGCGTGCTGGGCGGCGGGCGTCGTGGCGGGCCCTCCATCGGTCCGTCAGGCGCTCGAGGTGCTCGCGACGGCTCATGCTGGTGAGCCTAGCCGATGGACTTGAGGCATTCGCGCCGATCCGCCACGTACTCGTCGTGGGGGTGGACGGTCCGCTCGACGCGCTGGGCTCCGCCAAACGACCGTCTGTGACGCCGTCGAGGAAGTGACTCGGCGGAGTCGAGCCGCCGAACCGCAGTTGTCACTCACTGGGTAGCTGGCGGAGTCGCCGCCGAACCGGCGCCCTATGCCGTGGCGGGCTCGCGTCTGTGGACGTCGGCAGGGCCCTCGTACAGGCCCAGCCGCGCAACGAGCCGCTGCACCCAGCGTGGCGCCCACCAGTTCACCGAGCCCATGACGCGCATGAAGGCCGGGACCAGGATGCCCCGCACGATGGTCGCGTCGATCAGGACCGCCAGCGCCATGCTGAAGCCGATGGCCTTGAGGAACACGATCCCGGACAGGCTGAACGCGGCGAACACGGCGACCATGATCAACGCCGCGCCGGTGATGATCCCACCGGTGATGCCGATGCCCTCCGCCACCGCCCGCGTGTTGTCGCCGTGGACGAGGTACCGCTCGCGGACGCGCGAGAGAAGGAAGACCTCGTAGTCCATCGACAGGCCGAAGAGGATCGCGAACATCAGGATCGGCAGCCAGGCGGCGATCGTCCCTGACGGTGTGAAGCCGAGCAGGTCGCTGAAGTGGCCCTGCTGGAAGATCCACACCAGCGCGCCGAAGCTGGCCGACACGCTGATCAGGCTCATCAGCACCGCCTTGAGCGGGAGGAAGATCGATCCGAACGTGAGGAACAGCACCGCCCCGGTGACCGCCACGACGATGAGCACCGCAGCCGGCACGGACTGATAGAAGCTGGCCATGAAGTCGTGGGAGCGCGAGGGCAAGCCACCGGTGAGCGCCTCGGAGCCTTCCGGCGGCTGGACCGCGCGGACACGCTCGACGAGGTTGCGGCTGGCGTCGGAGTCGGGCAGCAGCGGGCTCGCGACGCGCAGCTTTGTCGTGTCCTCGCCGACCCAGTCGGAGAGATAGGTCGCGAGCCCCTCGCGCACTTCGGCAGGCCGCTCGTCCGCCGGCATGGCCAGCAGGGCGCTGTACTGCTCCTCGGGCATGCCCGGCGGCGGGTCCAGGACCGACTCGACGCGCGAGACATCGTCGAGGTCCTCGAGCTGCGCGACGTATGCACCCAGCTCGTCCTGCTGCTCGAGGGAGAGCCCGTCATCGGCGGGCACCGCGTCGTCGTAGGTGAGGGCGACGACGATTGGATCCGATTCGCCGCCGGGGAACTCCTCCTCGATGAGCAGGAACGCCTCGCGCGCCGGCGTCTCGGGCAGGTCCTCCAGGTTCTGACCGGTCGACAGCTCGATCGAGAGGAACGGCGAGCCGGCCAGCAGCAGCAACGCCAGCACGGGCAGCGCGATGAGGATCGGGCGGCGCATGACGCGGGCGGCGATCCAGGCCCATATGCCGTGACCCTGGCGGGCGTCGGCTCGCGACGTGTCGTCCTCGACCAGGCGCAGCGGGCCGGGCAGCGGGATGCGCAGGCGGTTCACGCGTGGACCGAGCAGCGCCATCAGTGCCGGCAGCACGGTCAGCGCGAAGAGGAGCGTCGACACCACGGTGATGACGCCACCCACGCCCATGCTGCGCAGCGCGGCGGCCTCGAAGACGGTCAATGACGAGAGGCCGATGGCCACCGCCACGCCGGAGACCGCCACGGCCTTGCCGACGCTGCCCATCATTCGCTCGATCGCGACCTCGACCGAGTGATGGCGCAGCTCCTCGCGGTATCGGCTGACCATGAACAGCGAGTAATCGATCGCCAGTGCCAGCCCGATCATGCTGGCGAGGTTCGTGACGAACACGCTCACATCGGTCACGCCCGCCAGCAGATTGACAATGGCGAAGGCCGATGGCAGCGCCAGCCCGGCGATGATCAGCGGCAGCACGGCGCC
>JAICRD010000053.1 GCA_025937535.1 Chloroflexota bacterium
CATGATGTGGGCGATCATCCGCGCGGTCGTCGTCTTGCCGTTCGAGCCAGTGACCGCCACGATCGGGATGCGCGCATCGGCGCCGGGCGGGAAGAGCATGTCGATGACCGGCTTGGCGACGTACTGCGCCTCGCCCTCGGTCGGGTGGGTGTGCATCCGGAAGCCGGGCGCGGCATTGACCTCGACGATGCCCCCGCCGGTCTCGCGCACCGGCTGGCTGACGTCGGGACAGATGAGGTCGATGCCGGCGATGTCGAGGCCCACGACCCGCGCGGCGAGCTCGGCCAGCTCCACGTTGTCGGGGTGCGCCTCCTCGGTGCGGTCGATGCTGATGCCGCCGGTGCTCATGTTGCCCGTGCGCTTGAGGTAGACGCGCTGGGCGCGTGGCGGCACGTCGCTCATCTCGAAGCCCTGCTCGCGGGCATACGAGAGGGCCTCGTCGTCGATCTTGACGCGGGTCAGGACCTTCTCGTGGCCGATACCGCGGCGCGGGTCCGCGTTCGTGATCTCGACCAGCTCGGCGATCGTGTGCTTGCCGTCGCCGTCGACGTGGGCCGGCACGCGCTGGGCCACCGCGCGCAGGACGCCGCCGATGACGAGGCAGCGATAGTCGTTGCCGGTCAGGTACGTCTCGACCACCACGCCGCCGTTGCGGCTCTCGGCGCGCGCGGCGGCGTACCCGGCGCGCACGGCATCGGCGTCGATGAGGTTGAGGATGACGCCCCTGCCGTGGTTGCCGTCGAGCGGCTTGACGGCAACCGGGTAGCCGATGCGCTCGGCGGCGGCGACGGCACCATCGGCGTCGCGGACGACCTCGGACCGAGGCACCGGCACGCCGGTCGCGGCCAGCAGGCGGTTCGTGAGCTTCTTGTCCGATGCGATGTCGACGCCCAGCGATGCGGTCTGGCTGGTCATGGTGGCCCGGATGCGCTTCTGGTGGATGCCGTGGCCGAGCTGGACCAGCGACTGCTCGTTGAGGCGGATGGACGGGATGTCGCGCAGCGCCGCCTCGTCCAGGATCGCCTGCGTCGATGGACCGAAGGCCGCGCGCTCGGCCAGGAGGATGAGGGCCTCGAGCTCCGCGAAGAAGTCGAAGCCGTCCTCCGCCTTGACGAGGTGATTGACCAACCGCACGGCCAGCTTGCCGGCCGCCACGCCGACCGATTCGTCGGCGTACGAGTACACGACGTGGTAGCGACCCGGGTCACCGGTCCCGCGCGTCTTCCCGCGGCCGACCTCCATGCCCGCCTCACGCTGGAGCTGGAGCGCCACGTGCTCGGCCACGTGCCCCGCCCACGTGCCCTCGCGCAGCCGGTCCTCGAAGCCGCCGACCTTGCCCGTGCCACAGCTGTGCTGGGCCACCCCGGGGAGCATGTCGAGCAACCCGTCGACGAAGCCGGGGATCGCGTTGGACGGGAATTGCTCCAGGATCCCGAGATCAACGATGAGCTTGATCGCCGGCTCGTAGTTCCAGTAGTTCGGCCCGCGGTAGACCCGCGTCTCGACGATGGTCAGCTCGGGTCGCGGGACGCCGGCCGCGTTGCTCGCAGCCGATGCACGCGCTCTGCGCGCCGACGAGCTCTGCTTCCGCGTCGCGGAACCGGTGGAGCGTCGAGCGGTCGTCACTCGCTGGCCTCCTCGTCGACGCGCCGGGCACGAAGCGCGCGTCGCCGCGCCCGCTCGGGCGCGTCGTCATCGGCGCCTTCGGCGGCGATGGTGCGGATGAGGCGGCGGGTGCGATCGGTCGCCGCCTGCAGGCTGGCCAGCTCTCGATCGGTTGCGCTCACCGGCCGCAGTGGTGGCATCAGCTTGCGCCGGCGCAGGTCGAACCGGTAGCCGGATGGCAGCGAATGGAGCACCACGCCCGACACCATGATCGGCCGGTGGCGCTTGACCTCGTAGGCGTCGGTCTGCAGGTTGGCGGGGTCGAGGATGGTGACCGAGCTCTTGCCGATCACCTCGAGCACGCCCTTCGGGCTGACGAGCGCGGCGGTGTCTTCGTCGATGCCCATGCCGAGCAGCGATGGCGACTGGGCGACCAGGGCCAGAAGCCGGCCGATGCGGTTGCGCTGCTCGAAGTGCTGGTCGATGAGCACCCCGGGCAGGAGACCGAGGCCGGCGCTCATCTGGGTCATGCGCTGCTTCGGCGTCGCGCCGCTCGTCCCGAACGCGACCATGTGGCTGGCGATTGCCGACGCACCGGCACTGGTGCCGGCCACGATCGCGCCGTGACGGTGCCGCTCCGTGAGCGCACGGCCGAGGCGCGTCCCGGCGATCACGCTCGACAGGCGCAGCTGGTTGCCCCCCGTCATGAAGACGCCGGTGGCATCGGCGAGCATGTCGACCAGGCGGCGGTCGTTCGCATCGTCACGCACCAGGGGACGCATGCCACGCACGTCGGTGACGCCCATCTGGCGGAACAGCGACAGGTAGAGGTCGGTCGCCTCGTCGCCCAGTGAGGAAGCGGTCGAGATGACGACGACCCGGGCATCGGCGCCGCCGGCGAGCGATACGAACCGCGCCAGGATCTGTCGCTGGCGAAGCTTGTCCTCGGCGCCGCCGATGATGAGCAGGTGGCCCGCGCGGGGCTGCCCCGAGCCGGGCGTGGCAGGCATGGGGCGCAGCATAGCAAGCGTGGAATCGATCAAAGGCTGCGGCTAGACTCGACCGAATGCCGTCGGCCACCGTCATGCGCAGCGAGGCTCGCGATTACTACGAGGTGCTCAACACCGAGCCGTCGGCGTCGGCGGCGCAGCTGCGAGCCGCGTTCCGCGAGGCCGTCCTGCGCCACCATCCCGACCGCGCAGCCTCGTCGGAGATCGCGACTCGCAGGACGTCGGTCCTCAACCGCGCGTGGGCGGAGCTGCGTGACCCGGTCCGGCGGCTTCACTACGACCATGCGCTGGAGAGCGGGTCGGCCGCGACGCTCGACTGGCCGCTGGAGGAGGGCGAGGCGGCCCGCCGGCCTCGTCCGTCGCGCCGGCGCATCGAGCCTGGTGAGCCGAGCCCGTGGCACCAGCCGCAGTGGCGCTCGGTGGCCGGGTTCCGCGTCCCGGCCGAGGTGTTCATGGCCGGTCCGGTGGCGCAGGAGCGCTGGATCGTCGAGCACCACATCGCCGGCGAGGACTGGCGCGACCACCACGAGCGCTATTGGCTGCGATATGCCGCACGCCACTACGCCGAGCGCGGCCGGATCGATGACTGGCTCGGGGCCCTCGAGCGCATGGTGGCCCAGGAGCCGCCACTGGCCGAGATCATCGACGCCGGCCTGCGCGAGGCCTACGTCGCCGCGGGCGAGGAGCTGCGCGGCGCCATGGTCGTCGCCGGCATCGGCGAGCGCTATCCCGACGACTCCCCGCAGCGCCGCTGGGCGGATCGGGAGCTGCGCGTGCTGCTCGGCGAGTACCGCGACCGCCACGTTCGCCACGGGCCGGCAGCACGCCGCGCCGAGAACGCGGAGCTGCTGCTGAACTTCCTCGAGTCGATCGGCCTCGAGCCAAGCTTCACCGACTACCGCGCCGCGATCGTCGCCCACCGTCGGGCACGGCACCCCGGCCGCGCCGCCGAGCTGGTGGAGCGCGTCATGGCCGCGCCAGTGCCCGAGCCGGGTCGCTGGTTCAGCCTGGTCCAGATGCTCACCGAGGCGGGGCAGCTCGACCGCGCGTCGGAGCTGCTCGCGGCCCTCGCGCGGGGCGATCACCCCGATGCGCTCGACCCGCGCCGCGTCCACGGTCCGTGGCGACGCATCTCGGCCGCCCGCGAGCGCCTGGCCCGCGCGAGGCGACGGGTCGGGACCACACGGCAATGAGGCGCGTGCGGCTGGATCGGCGGGCGCTGCTCGGCGCCGTCCTGGGCGCTACGACCGCGCTGCTGGGCGAGGTCATTGCGGGCGTGCGTGGCGACATCGCCTTCACGTCCATCCTGGTCGTCGCCGTCACGGTGTCGGGCCTGCTGCTCGGCGCACGGGCGGCGACCTGGGCCTATGTCGCGGCGGCCATCGTCTCGCTCGTGGCATTGCTGGACCCCAGCGACCGCCTCGCACTCGAGCCGATCGACGTCGTTCGGTTCGGCTCGTTCCTGATCGGCTCGCTGATCATCCTGGTGCTGGTTCGGCGCGCCGAGATGGACCGCCTGGCGGCGGCCGAGGCGCTCCGCCTGAGCAGGGCGGCCGAGGGCCGTCTCGAGACCGAGCGTCAGGCCGCCGAGACGGCGAGGCAGGCCGCCGACGCCGCGCGACGGGAGGCGGAGCAGGCTCGAGCGCGACTCGGGGAGGTCGCCGAGTCCATCCCCGAGCCCCTCGTCGTCTACGACGGCGATCACCGCGGCAGCTACGGCAACCGCGCCGCGATGCGCCTCTTCGGCCGCAGCTTCGTCGAGCGCGCGCTGGACGACTGGGGCGTCTCGACCGAGCCGCGCGACGAGCACGGCGTGCCGCTGCCGAGGGACGAGTGGCCGCAGGTCGTCTCGCAGACCGCGCCGTCCCGCCGCCGGCTGATCCTGCGCAATCCGACCTCCGGCCGTGACGTGATGGTCGACGTCGAGGGCACGCCGATCCCCGGTGGCGGTGCCGTGCTGCTGCTGCGCGACGTCGGCAAGGAGGAGGACGAGCGCCGGCGCCTGTCCCGCTTCGCCAGCTTCGTGGCCCACGAGCTGCGCAACCCGCTCGCCGTGGCGAAGGCGCGGATCGAGCTCGCCAAGCGCGACCCTTCTCTTCCCGAACGGGCCGCGAGCCACGGCCAGCGTGCGCTGGAATCGGTGGATGCGGCGATCGACATCCTCGAGCGACTCGAGCTGTATTCGCGCGCCGATACGGGCAACGTCGAGGCCGTGCGCGAGCCATTCGAGCTGGGGCCGGTGCTCGGCAAGGCGATCGAGCAGCTGCGCACGCGCGGCTCGGAGCGCGAGATCACGGTCGAGCTCGCCCCCGACGTGCGCGTGCTGGGTGACGCACATCTCTCGGCGCAGGCAATCGCCAACCTGCTCACCAATGCCGATCGCTACTCGACGCCGGGGACGCCGATCCATATCGAGGTCGATCCAGCCGAGACGGTCACCCTTCGCGTACGCGACGAGGGGCCCGGCATCGATGACGCCATCGCCTCGCGGATCTTCACCGAGCGCGTGACCGCGGGGCGGGGCCTCGGGCTGGGGCTCTACCTGGTGCGCGCCTCGATGGAGGCCATGGGTGGCTCGGTCAGCGTCGAGCAGCGGCGGCCCGGAGCGACCTTCGCGCTGCGCTGGCCGCGCGCGCCGCGATGAGCGCCGACCCGCACCGGCTCCTCCGGCATCCCGGGCCGATCGACGCATATCCGCTCGAACCATCGAACGAGGGGCTGGCCGCGTCCGTCGGGCTGCCCGTCGAACGCATCGTGCGCTACGACCTCAATACCCTCGGCGGCGGGCCGCTGCCCGGCGTCCGCGGCGCGTGGGAGGAGTGGGACCCGGCCGCGGCGGTGGAGTACGGTGATCTCGCCTATCGCCGGCTCCGTGAGGCGATCGGCGCCACCATCGGCGTCGCGCCGCACCGGATCATCCCCGGCGCGGGCGCCGACGAGCTCATCCGGCTCGTCACCACCAGCGTGATCGGTCCGGGCGATGGGGTCGTCATCGCGGCGCCGACCTTCCCGATGTTCGCCGTCGAGGCCGGGCTCGCCGGCGCGCGCGTGCACGCCGTCACGCGCGACCATCCCGGCACGCGGCAGACGCCCGACGCCATCCGGTCACGCGTCGAGGCAACCGGCTCTCGCCTGGCGTGGATCTGCTCGCCGAACAACCCGACCGGCGACGCCCATCCGCTCGCCGAGCTGCGGCACATCGCGGACGGCCTGGAAGCCATCGTGACCGTCGACCAGGTCTATCTCGAGTTCGCGGAGGCGTCCGGCGCGAGCGGTCTCGATGCCATCGGCCTCCAGGACGAGCTCGACAACCTCCTGGTCCTGCGCTCCATGGCGAAGGCGTACGGCCTCGCCGGCGCGCGCATCGGCTACCTCGTGGTTCCGGATGCCCTCGCCGAACGGTTCGACGCGCTGCGGCTGCCACTGTCCGTTGGCGCAGCGACCGAGGCGCTCGCGCTGGGTGCGCTGGCCGATGCCTCGGCGGCCGATCGTCATCGCGCCATCGTCGCCGAGCGCGACCGCCTCGCTGGCGCGCTGCGCAGCACGGGCTGCGAGGTGCTCGACGGCCTGGGCAACTTCGTGACCTTCCGCCCGCCCGATGCGGCGCGGCTCGCTGCGGCGCTACTGGCGCGCGGCCTGGTGGTGCGCGAGTTTCCGGCCACCGGGCCGATGGCCGGCTGGCTGCGCGCCACCGCGCGTGCGGCGGACGAGAACGCCCTGTTGATGGCCGCCCTTGCCGAGGAGCTCGGCTAGGAGGCTGGGATCACCTCGAGTGGCCCGAGCTCGGCGGCCTCGAGCTCGTCGCGCACTCTGCCGGCGTCGCCGGTGAGCAGAATCAGCGCCTCGTCCGGGCGCACCAGCTCGCGCGCCGCGTCGAGAACGTCCTGTGGCGTGACGGCCTCGAGGTGCGACCGGTACGTGTGCCAGTAGTCGTCAGGCAGGTCGTAGATCGCCAGAGGCTCGAGGGCCGCGGCGATGCCGGAGGTCGTCTCGAAGCGGAGCGGGAAGACGCCGACCAGGAAGTTGCGAACATCGGTCAGCTCGTCGTCGTCGGGCGTGGCCTGGCCGATCCGCTCGAGCTGACCGATCAGCTCGCGGATCGCGTCGACGGTGACCTCCGTCTGCACGGCCGCGCTCGCGGTGAATGGCCCGGGCGCGCGTCGCGGGTCGAACGAGCACCGAGCGCCGTAGGTGTAGCCCAGCTCCTCGCGGAGCCGACGGTTGAGGCGGCTGCCGAAGACCCCACCGAGCAGCGCCGCCATGACCATTGCCGGGAAGTACCGCGGATGGTGACGGTTGATCCCCAGATGGCCGACGCGCAGCTCGCTCTGCACCGATCCGGGCCGATCGACCAGGACGACACGGCGTCCGCCGCGTTGCCGCGGCTCGAGCGTCCGGTGGCCGGGGCCGGTGCCGCTCCAGTCGCCGAGGTGCCGCTCGACGGCATCCAACGCGGCGTCCGGCTCGATCGCGCCGGCGACGACGACGTCGGCGACGTCCGGCGCGTATCGGCTGGCGTGATAGTCACGGACCGCCTGGACGGTGAGCGACTCGACGCTCTCGGGGGTCCCGGCCGACAGCCGGCCGTATGGGCTGTCGGGCGCGTAGACCTCGCGCAGGAAGCTCTCGTCGGCCAGGCGTCCCGGATCGGCGCGCGCCTGGAGGATGTCGTTCAGCCGCTCTGCCTTGAGTCGATCGAACTCGCCCTCGTCGAGCCGCGGGGTGCGCAGCATCTCCGCCAGCAGGTCCAGGCCATCGCCCAGCTTGCTGCCCAGCGCGGTGAAGCCCGCCCGGGCGCTGTCCCACGACGATTCGCTGCTGACCTCGATCCCGAGCCGCTCGGTCGTCTCCGCGAAGGCCGCGGCGTCCAGGCGACGCGTGCCGGTGACCAGCAGCTGGGCGGTCAGCGCGGCAACGCCGGCCGACGGCTCGTCCTCGGCCGCGGCGCCGGCATCGGTCAGCAGGTGGACGCTGACCAGCTCGCGCTCGGGCAGCGGGACAAGCCATACGCCGAGGCCGTTCGGAAGCCGATGGCGGACGAAGTCCGGGAACCGATACGGGCGCGGTGCGCCCGCCGGTGGACGCGCGACGGTCATGACGCGGCCTCCGCCGGCACGTACGTGAGCGTCACGCGGTTGTCGGACCGCACCGACGCCCGCAGTGCCTCGCTGACGCGCGCCGCGTCGACGGCCGCATAGCGCGCGACCTCCGAGTTGATCCGCTCCGGCTCGTCGAACAGGCACGCGTACATCGACAGCCGATCGGCGCGCTCGCCGATTCGCTCCAGCGAGCCCGCCGAATGCGCCGCGTGCAGGTTGCGGACGCGCTCGAGGTCGGCATCGGTCGGTCCGTCGATGGCCAGGCGATCGACCTCGGCCAGCGTCGCGGCCTCGAGCGTCTCCGGCGCGATGCCTGGCCGCGCGGTTGCCCACAGCGTGAAGAGGCTTGCCCCGCCGACGATCGGAAAGGCGAAGACGCTGACGTCCTGGGCCAGGCGCTGCTCGCGCACGAGGCTGGCGTACAGGCGCGATGCGCGGCCGGAGCCGAGCACGTCGGCGGCGACGTCCAGCGCGTCGAACTCGTCGGTCCCGAACGGTGGCGCCCGATGCGCCCAGTAGATGCGCGGGAGCGGGACCTGATCGGCCTTCGTCTCGCGGACCTCCGACCCGATGAGTGGGTCGACGGTCATGTCGGGCGGTGCGGGCAATTCGCGGTTGGGAGGGATCGGTCCGAAGTGGCGGCGCACCATGTCGAGGGCCGCGTCGGCCTCGAAGTCGCCGGCGATGGTGAGCACCGCGTTGTTGGGCGCGTAGTAGGTCGCGAAGAACTCGCGCACGTCGTCGAGCGAGGCCGCCGACAGGTCCTCCATCGAACCGATGGTGGAGTGGTGATACGGGTGGCCCTTGGGGTACACCAGCGCCTGGATCAGCTCGTCCCAGTCGCCATACGGCTGGTTGTCGACGCTCCAGCGGCGCTCGTTCTTGACCACGTCGCGCTGGTTGTCGAGCTTCTCCTGGGTCATGGCCGGCAGGAGGCTGGCCATGCGGTCCGCCTCGAGCCACAACGCCAGCTCGAGCTCGTGGCCGGGGAGGGTCTCGTAGTAGTTCGTGCGATCCAACCAGGTGCTCGCGTTCAGCGTGCCGCCGGCAGCCTGGATGAGGCTGAAGTGCTGGCCCTTCTCCACGTTCGCCGATCCCTGGAACATCATGTGCTCGAACAGGTGGGCGAAGCCGGTCTTGCCGGCCTTTTCGTGTTTGGAGCCGACGTCATACCAGAGGTTGACGGCAACCACCGGCGCACGCGGGTCGCGCGAGAGGATCACGCGCAGCCCGTTCTCGAGCCGGTGCCGCTGGATGGGGACCTCCGCCACGAGCGCCTCCGCTGAGAGACCGATGCGGCCGCGAGGCGGCCGAAGTGACCTCCTGCGGAGGTCGGTGAAGGGAGACCCGGCCCATTCGGTGGATCGGAATGGTGAGCGCCCGGGGATTCGAACCCCGAACCTAGTGATTAAGAGTCACTTGCTCTGCCGTTGAGCTAGGCGCCCGCGGGAATGATGCCGCAGTGCGCGGAGCGGGTCAACGCGGCGCCGATCAGGTGCCGGGCGGTCCGGGACCGCCGTTGGGCTCCGGCGAGCGAGCGTAGTGGGCGCGTGTGAACTCGTCGATCGCCGACGTGTCGGCAGCGTCGAGCTCCAGCAGGTATCGCCACGCCGTCACGACGATCGGTGCCGGCAGGGCGTCCTGCCCGCCCCACGGGCTGAGGATGAACTTGAACCGGCCGCTGATCCCGCTGGCCACTTGGCTGTTGACGTACTGCGTCAGGGTGTCGAGGTCGCTGGCACCGACGCGTTCGGGGTCGTACCAGATGACGATGCCGCCGTGCTCCAGGTTGTGGATGAGCTGCGTCTCCGGCTGTGGCGTCGAATACACGCCCCAATTGGCGACCGCACTCGGTGGCCAGTGCGGGCCGGACGTGGCTGGCAGCGACGAGTACGGGTTGGCACCGCCGCACTCGGCCTGCACGTTGGCGTTGGCCGGATGGCGGCAGTCGGCGCCCTGGCTCACGTGCGTCTGGCCGTCGTTCGGCTGGATCGCGCCGGCGTCCGGGTTCGAGCCCGAGCCCAGGATGAGCACCAGGATGACGATGACCACGCCGACGACCAGCACGCCGCCGATCGCCAGGAGCCGCCAGTCCGGCAGGGCCGGACCGCTTCGCTGGTCGAGGCGTCGGGTGAGGGCCTCCTGGCTGGCGCGCTCGCGTCGCTGGATGCCGGAAGTTCGTCGCTTGGCCATTGGCGCGGAAGTCTAGCGGAGCTTCCCGGCCGATGTGGTGGCACCCGATTTGCTCGTTGCTATGATCGTCGCGCCGTGCCGCCGTGGTGCGCGCCCTGAATTCCCGCCCCGGAGGTGCCATGACCACAGGCGACGCGCCACGCCGCCGCGAGAGTGCGTTCACGCTCGTGAAGCGCCTCGTGTCGGGCAGCGTCGGCCTCGCCAAGCTCGAGATCCAGCGCGGTCGCCAGGAGATGGCACGCAATCTCGGGCATCTCAAGGGCGGCATCGTGATGCTGGCCATCGCGGCGGCGCTCGCGTTGGCGTTCCTCATCGGCCTGATCGCCTTCATCATTGCCGTGCTCGTCGCGATCGGGCTGTGGTGGGTGGCGCTGATCTTCGTGCTCGCGCTCATCGCGCTGGCCGGCTTGCTCGGTTGGCGGGGCATCAAGCAGGTCACGAGCACGACCTTTACCCCGGAAGAGACCATCGCAGCGGTCAAGGAGGACGTCGAGTGGGCGAAGACGCGCTTGCTGAGACGCGGCTAGCCATCAGCGCCCAGCGCACCGAGCTCGAGCGCACGGCCGATCAGCTGCGGGAAGCCCTCGACGTGCGCAAGCGGTTCGCCGAGAACCCCGCCCTGTTCGTCGGGGTGGGCGCCGGGGCGGTCTTCTTGCTTGCGGGCGGACCGGGCCGCGCCGCGCGCTTCGTGCGGCGCCGCCTGTTCAAGACCGATCCCGAGAAGGCATACGACTCGCTTCCCAAGCCGATGCAGGCCTGGGTCGACCACATGGCCGGCGCGGTGGGTCCGAAGGCATCGGAGGCGCGCGAGGTTCTGTCGCACGAGCTGCTGCGCTGGCGCCACGATCCGCGCCGCCACGGCAAGATCAGCAAGAAGCTCGCGAAACAGGTTGCCGAGGGGCCGCCCGGGCCGCAGCGGGCCGCCTGGAACGCGTTCGAGGCCTTCGCGGCCATCGTCACCGCCGCCCTCGCTCGCAAGGCGGTCGAGCGCTTCCTGTCCGGCGAGCCGCCCTCCGGCATCGCGCCGCTCGACGCGGCCGGCACGCTCGGCGGGGCGGCCAAGCCTGACCCGAGGCACGCCAAGGACGACATCACGAACCGGCCGGCCGAACGCGCCGCGGCGGCCCGCGAGGAGTACTCGGGCATGAGCACCCGCGACGGCTAGCAGTGCGGCGCAAGATCGCGTCACTGGCTGATCGATTCGCGACGGTGCCCCCGGAGCGGTGCCCGATGGATGATGCAGCGTGGCGCATGGGCAGCCCCTCGCGATCCTCTGTGCTCGATAGATCGGGCGGCATGGCATCGGACAGCCGGGCCGCGTGCGTCATTGCCCGACAAATCGGCGGAGCCCGTGCCACCAAGGCATCGACATCGGTCCGTTGGTAGACTCACGCCGAACTCACCAACCACTGCGGGCGAGTGGCGGAACGGCAGACGCGCCGGCCTTAGGAGCCGGTGTCGCAAGACGTGCGAGTTCGAATCTCGCCTCGCCCACCACCGC